>NZ_JAUSTU010000008.1:0-179341 GCF_030813005.1 Anoxybacillus andreesenii | reverse complement strand
GCTAGCCTAATCAATTAGAAGCCGATAGGCCTCCTTACTTAGGAATCCCCCACTTCAAGCAGCTCGTAAGAGATACTAAGTGGTGGGTAGTTCAAGAATATCTTCGGTTCCTGCCTCTAATGCAGCCTTGTAATATTCGCATTTGTGATTGATAAGTTCCATTGTGTTGTTTAGTTCTTCCAACTGTGCTTCTACAGCTAATTTTCGATCCAAGAACATGTCATATCTTTGTTGCAACGTGGAATCCCCATCAGAGCACCAATCAATAAAATTTTTTATCTCCTTAATAGGCATCCCAGTCGCTTTTAAACATTCAATTACTTTTAGTGCTTCTATATCAGACTCTTTGAACAATCGTGTTCCGTTAGGTGTCCGTTCTACAAAAGGCATTAGGCCCTCTTTGTCGTAGTAACGCAAAGTATATACTGTGAGATTTAATTTCTTTGCCACTTCGCTGATCGAATATTCCAACGTCATTTATCTCCTTTTTTATATAGACTTCGAGTTAACTCTATGTATTGGCAAGACTTTATCATGATGAATGAGAAATGTCAAAACGTAGCTTATGTGATTTGTGTTGTGTTCTGTATATAAAATTCTACCTTGACCTAGAGTTAACTCTATGGTCTATTCTAGTTTTGCAAGAGAGGAAACAAGTCAATTCTCTTTACTAAATCAAGTTATTGGAGGTTTAAGCTTATGATAACAGCTAAAGCACGTGCAGTAGATGGTCCAGACAAACCGTTTCGAGCTGCTGAAATTAAAAGACGTGACCTTGATTCACATGATGTTCTGATTGAAATTAAATATGCGGGCATATGCCATTCTGACATCCATACGGCTCACGGCGAATGGGGGCCTGTGAATTATCCACTCGTACCTGGACATGAGATTGCGGGAATTGTTACGGGAGTAGGAGCAGAGGTTACAAAATACAAGGTTGGTGATCGAGTAGGAGTAGGCTGTATGGTTGATTCTTGCGGTGAATGTGAGAACTGCCGTAAAGGAGAAGAACAATACTGTCTCAAAGGAAATATCCAAACCTATGCCGGTGTTGACAAATACGGCGAACCTACTCAGGGAGGATATTCTACTCACATAGTCGTACAGGAAGATTTCGTACTTAGAATTCCTGATAGTATTAAGCTTGACGTTACAGCACCGTTGCTTTGCGCAGGGATTACGACATATTCTCCATTAAATCATTGGGGAGCTGGACCAGGAAAGAAAGTAGCTGTAGTTGGTATGGGCGGTCTTGGTCATATGGCTGTTCAAATTGCACATGCCATGGGTGCCGAGGTAACAGTTCTATCACAAACATTGAAGAAAATGGACGATGGCTTGCAACTAGGTGCAGACCACTACTATGCAACAAGCGATCCAGAAACTTTCGAGAAACTTGCTGGAACCTTTGACCTAATTATTAACACGGTAAGTGCGAAAATAGACATCGATGCTTATTTTTCCCTACTCACTCTTGACGGAACCCTGGTTAACGTAGGTGCTCCTGGTGAGCCATTATCACTAAATGTGATGTCTCTTATCGGTCATCGTCGCTCATTTGCAGGTTCCATGATTGGTGGGATCCGAGAGACTCAGGAAATGTTGGATTTCTGTGCTAAACATAACATTGTTCCAAAAATTGAAGTCATTTCGGCTGACCAAATTGATGAAGCGTATGAGCGAGTATTAGCATCCGATGTGAAGTATCGTTTCGTAATTGATATTAGTACCATGTAATTTGTGGATGTTTTTAATAGTAATTTTAAGGTGTCCTAGGAGTCCAGCTTTTGGGGCATCTTCTTATATTTGCTGTATTTGAAATATGACAAGGAGAGACTAACAAAAAAGGAAGGTGAATTAATAAATGGACATGAAAGAGTTTATAGATTTTTGTAAGAAAGGGAATCCGATTGCAGGTGAGGATAAAGAATTACATGGGCTATTAACCAAATGTAGCTATGAAGCTCAAAGGATAACAATGGAGTTGAACACATCCTATCATTCAAGAGAAGAGATTGTCGAGATTTTTAGTGAACTGACTGGCACCAAAGTTGATTCATCTTTTATGTGTTTTCCACCATTTTATACAGATTTCTGTAAAAATATCACCATTGGAAAAAACGTATTTTTCAACACAGGCTGTTCCTTTCAAAATAGAGGCGGAATCACGATAGGAGAGGGTGCCCTAATTGGTATGAATGTCACGATTGCTACACTTAATCATGGGTTTTCCTTAGAAACTAGAAACACAACATACCCCTCTCCAGTCGTAATTGGCAAAAATGTGTGGATTGGATCAAACGCAACCATACTACCTGGTGTGACAATTGGCGACAACTCTGTTGTTGCAGCGGGAGCAGTTGTTACGAAGGATGTCCCAGAAAATACGGTTGTTGCAGGAGTGCCTGCGAAAGTTATAAAGAACATAAATGAAGGAGTTGATAAAGGTGAAAAAAGTGAAAATAGCTGAGAGAGAAGTTTTTCCTATAGGCTTAGGTACTGCGAATTTGGGAGACAGAGCAGATAATTTTGATCAAGAAGTAGAGTCAATAAGATCTGGCCTTGATCGTGGTGTTCAAGTTATTGATACAGCTGAATCATACGGTGAAGGAAATTCTGAAATTTTAGTAGCCCACGTTATTAAACTTTATAAAAGAGAAAATCTATTCCTTGTCTCAAAAGTTCTTCCTAATAACGCTTCGAAAAAACAAATTCCCATAAGTTTAGATAACTCCTTAAAACGATTGAAAACAGATTATTTAGATCTTTATTTGCTTCATTGGAAAGGCAGTGTTCAAATCGAAGAAACAATAGAAGCAATGGAACAAGCTAAAATGCAAGGGAAAATCAAAGCCTGGGGAGTATCTAATTTTGATGTGAATGATATGAAGAACTTATTAAAACTGCCTAATGGTCATCACTGTGCCACAAATCAAGTCCGATATAATTTAGGTGATCGTGGAATTGATTACGATTTGGTTCCAATGATGAAAGAAAATAGCATGCCGGTAATGGCGTATGCTCCTGTAGCGAGAGGAGATCGATTAGGTGCTGATTTAACGAAACAAAAAGTTTTACTGGATATCTCGAAAAAGTATAACGCAGATGTTTTTCAAATTTTATTAGCATGGTGTATCCGTAATGGGCAGACCATTGCTATTCCACAGTCTAGTAATTTGGAACACGTGATAAACAACGTAAAAGCTGCGCATATTCAGCTGATAGAAGAAGACCTAGTAAAAATAGATTCTGTCTATCCAGAACCAAGTGTGAGCGAGCCGCTGGCTTTGTGGTAGACAAAAGATCTTTTTAAGTTATAATGATCAAAGCCTAGAAGCTACCGATAACCCCAAAGCTAATCCCCATTGTAGAACGTAAAGAGTCCCATTTCTCAATATTAATACTGGGAAATCGGACTTTTTAATATTGTAATTTTCTTAACGTAGTAAATCTACTCCTAACACTACCCCCATTGCAAATATCTGAGTTGGAACTAATAGCTTTTCTGCAATCAATTTATCATCTTTATCAAAGCCCTTACTTTTAAAAAAAATTTGGATTCTCTCGACTTTTTTCAATGGTTTTCAGTCTAATATATAAAGAGAGAATAGAAGGTGATTAAAATCTTTCCTTTTCCCAAAAGAAAAAAGCCAGACAAAGATATCTTTACAGATCTATTTAAGGACTACCAGGATGATTTATATCGAATGGCGTTTACCTATACAAAGAATAAAGACGATGCCATGGATGTTGTTCAAGAAACTGCGTATCGTGCATATCAGAAATTTGATACTGTTAGGGAAATTAAATATATCAAGACTTGGCTAATAAAAATCACTATAAACTGTGCCATTGATTTATTAAGAAAGAAACAGAGGATTTTCCCTGTAGAACTGACCGATAAGGATAAATTGATTGCTATAGAAAACGATGATATTCCATTAACACTTTCGTTAATCGAATTATTAGAGGTCTTAAATGTACAGGAGAGGACTATTATATTCTTAAAATATTACCAAGGATATACCTTTAATGAAATTGCAGACATTCTTAATTTGCCTGCAAGTACCGTTAAATCTAACCATTATAGAGCTTTAGAAAAGCTCCGTAATTCTGTAAGGAGGGAAGATTTATATGAACAATAAAATAAAGAGTGAGTTTAAGAAAATTAAAATTCCATCAGAATTAGACATGAAAATTCAAACTGGAATTATGCGATTTGAAGTTGAAAGAAATAGCCTCAAAAAAAGGCGGCCAAGGAAAAGTATCCTTATAGCCTGTTCAGCCGTCTTAATCATTGGATTATTATTCGGTTCAGCTTTTTTATCTCCAACTATGGCTAATATTGTAATTAAAATACCGTATCTAGGTGATATTTTTGAATCAAAACAGGTAATAAATATTATTTCAGAAGAATTAGATAAAAAGGGTTATCAGACTACAGACATTTCAATTCAATTTAAATCAAATCCTAGTATTAATATCACACTCCAAGGTGATAAACAGTATTTTGCCAGTGTTAAGAAAGATGTGAAGGAACTAATTGAAGAGATCCTCCAATTTAGGGGTTATGATAGCTATAAGATAAATCTTTCACAAGAAAGAAATATTTCAGAAGATAACGCTAGTAGCAGTTCAACTGAACAAACAAAAATGTTTCAAGAAATATACAGGAAGGCCCAAGAAAGAAACCTTGAGTTAATCGGAATAGGAATCAGACCAGATAACAAGAAATTCATCGTTAATATTCCGAGTTCGAGTAACTCTAAAACAGATTTGGAGGAACTTATCCTCAGTGTTGCAGAAGCATATGGTTGGAACGAATACTTAGTAGAATTTGAAATAGTGGATATGGCAAAGCAGAAGCAAGCACATAAATGGAATGAAATTATTAGTGCTATTTCGGAAGGACTAATCGGAAATAGTGAATTTCATGTAAAAGAAGTAGGATACTCGAACAATAAACAACCTTTTACGATTTACATTTATACAACCCTTAACTCATTAGAATCTCAAGAAAAAGATCGGATAATTAAGATTGAAAATATGATAGCTGAATTAATCAATTCAGATAAAGCTCAAGAACTGATCAAAGGGGAAGAATATCAAGTTATCATTAAAAACGAAGATAACAAACAAATCAATTAAACAGGTCGCAACAAATTGTAATCTAATAATGCCACTCTATAATACCTAGAAATTGGTATGGGGTTTCACCCTAATCATTCCAAAAAGCATGTCAAAGATGAGGGGAGCAGTAGATTTTAACTGCTCCCCTTTAATATTAACTTTATAAATTTAGTTTATTTTTAAATCGAGTTTTACACTTTCTTCTTTATTCAATATCCTTTTACTCCCTTGTGTAGTAAGGGTTCACAGCGGGTTAATTTGTATCCAAAACTCTTCTATAAGCTCTAAATTTAGATAAGTAATAATCAGAGAAAAATCACATAATAGAGTCATCTTGTTACTTAGACCATTTTTAGTAACAGCGGAAAGAAGTAAGGTTGGTGTTTCTATAATGAAATCTAGAATAGATAAAGAAAGGGAAATAAGAAGAGAACAGAGAGACAGATTTGTTTTTTGGCTATTAAGAATTGGATGGATTGGTATCAATATCATAGTAATCAAATATTGGCGGCACCTTGGCTGGTGGTTCTATATTCTTTGTCTTGCCATTTTGATATTGGGGCTTATTCCTATTGAAAAAAGATTAATACCATTAGAGGCAGAACGGAAAGACCGTAAGATTCGAAGGCAGTATCCTTATATTAAAGGACTGGAGAATGGACAAGTTGTAAACATTCTGATGAAAAGTGGGGAAGTATTGGAAAATGTTATGTTAGTTGCTCGTGTTGAAAAAGAAATATTGATTATTAAAAGGTCGAAACTTAATTCGGAAATTAAGAATGATGATATTCGTACAATAAAGCTAAAACGGATAAAATCAATAACAGAAAAGGGATTGTAAGAATCTTAAAGCTTTCACCTTCTAACTTAAGAATCGAATGAATAGTCCAATAGCGAACGGAATTAAAATTATGACTCCCAATAAGATACGAATTAATTTCTGAACTAGAAAAAAACCAAAACAAAGGAAGTTGGCTCACCTTCACCAATTTCCTTCGTGCTTTGAAAAATCATATTGATTAGAGTTTCACTCGCTATTCGGTTGAATAGTGAACTTATATTTTATCCATTAAATGGGCAATTTTGTCCATAAAGTCCTTATAATCAATGGCTTTCGTCAATTCCTTTACATTTTCCCACTCAGATAATATGTTAATAAAGCTCTCAAACACTTGGCTGAATAGCTGCCGTTGTGTTTGATTAATAGCAATCATTGTGATAATTTGGATCTGCTCTTCTCCCCATTTTACAGGTTTGTCATTAATAATAATGCATATTCCTGTTCTATTTGCATCCATTTTCATGGAATGGGGGACAGCTACATTATTGTTAAAAGCAGTTGATGACATTTTTTCTCGTTCTAAAACAGATCCACAATAATCCTTTTTAACATATTTCTTTTCATAAAGTTTTTCGGACATGTATTTTATATATTCCTCGGCATTATCTAAATAAATGTTTTTCATAAATAATTCTTCGTTGAAAAACATCTCAAGGTAATTTTTTACTTTTAAGATATTTTTTCGTTCACTTAGTTTTACAAGAAGATTTTGAATATGTTCGTAATCCTCTTTGGTTATATAGGGATGAACGAAAACAGTCGGAATTTGTAATGATTTAACCGGAAGTGTCGTAATGATAAATTCGATTTTATCGGTATTCAGTAAATCATCTATTTCCGGGGTTACTTGAATAATTTCGATTGAATCCTTGAATTTTGCTTCAATTTTTTGAACTAAATTTATTTGCATATCATAATAATTAGGGCAAACAACAGCACATAAAATTTTTGTTTCCAACTCTTTTTTTCGTTCAAAAAATGCCCCAATATGAAAAGCAATATATGCGATTTCATCTTCCTTAATTACGATGCTTTCCATTTTTTGCAGCTCATTGGAGATAAAAACTGAAATTTCGTATATTAATGGGTATGTGTCCTTCAATCTATAGGTTAAAGGATTTCTAGACCATTGTTTATTTTTTGCTCTAAATACTAGATTCCGAATATGCAATGTAAACTTAACAATAAATTCGTTATCAGAAAGGTCAATGAAATAAGATTCATGCACTTTTTCCAAGAGTTTCTGAGTGAGTTCAATATAATGTTTATCCACAAAACCTGTTAAAGAGTCAAGTGTTAATGTTTGATAATTTAAAAGCGTCGTCTTACTCGAAAGCAAAAGTACTAAATAATATCTTTCAGCTTCGTTAAATGTGATTCCATATTTATTTTCAATCGTATCAGCAATGTCTTTTGCAGCAGTAATTTCTGAATTACCTTTTAACATTTTTGTCTGCAAATTTTGCTTAATTGATTTATTATTTTTAATGCGATCCATAGTAATGACTAAATGTAAAATAATACTGTTGATTGAATATTCATTAATAAGTAGGTTATTTTTTTCTAAAATACTTATGACATTTTCTTTTAATTGAGTGATATTGTAATCTTTAAATAGTCTCTGCACTTTAATCGTGCTTAAAAAATGTGGTGAAGCCTCCTGTGAAATGATATGACTCATTAGTTTCCGCTTTGACGTTTCTTCCCCTACCAAGATGAGCATGTCATGTCTTCGTTTCACTTTTAAATGAAATGGGGCAACCTGACCATTAGCAATAACAATATCATTTTCTATCGTGGATGTACTGACAAATATCTTTTCACTTAAATCAAAAATATCTAATCCTTCAGTGTTTATGATTAATTCCTTTAAAATCATATTTATTCGTTTCGAAGGTGTGTCTTGAGTTTGAGAAGAGGATGCACCTTCTTGACTTTCGGTCGTCATCAATTTATATCCATTTTGAGAAGCAGATATAATGGGGTTATCTTTATTGATAGCACTTACATAATTACGGATCGTTCTGGTTGAAACCTTAAAATGATTTGCCAGAGCACTTGCTGTAACCCAATCATTTTGAGCCTCTAGATAATTGAGAAAAGCTCTTAATTTTTGATTTCCCATCATCACTCACCCCGCCTTATCTCAACTAATATGATTAGTATAGTACAGGCAAAAAATAATAAGTCATTTAAAATTTTCCTAAGGATAGGAAAATTTTTTGTTTAATAAGGCGTTAATTATAAAAACCCTTGTTACACCTTGAAAGCGTACTCAACTTTCCAGGGGTTAGGAAAGTTTCCGGTTGGTACCGCTTTCCTAACCGTGACATACTGAACGTGTAAACAAAAGGAGGAGAAATATCATGACAAAAAAAGTTTTATTAGTTTGTGGAGCAGGAGCATCATCTGGTTTTATGGCGGCAGCGGCTCGAAAGGCTGTCAAAAAATTAGGTGCAGATATAGAATTTAAGGCAAAATGTGAGTCGGAACTTGGCGAACATTTAAATAGCATTGATTTACTGTTGGTTGCACCACATTTGAAATACATGATTGACGATGTAAAAGGCCCATGTGAAGCAGCGGGCGTTAAATATGGCATCATTCCACAAAGAGTGTATGGCTCATTAGACGGTCAAGGCTTAGTTAAGGTTGCTACAGAAATTTTAGAAGGCGGTGAACAATAATGGAACAAGTAAGTAAAGAAGAACTTGCACTGATTTCCATGAATGTAATCCTGCATGCCGGCAATGCACGCGATTTTGTTTATCAAGCGGTGGACAAAGCTTCAAATGGAGATTTTGATCAGGCGGATGAATTAATGAATCAAGCAAATGAAGAAATCATCACAGCTCATAAAGCTCAAACAGAGACGCTACAAAAAGAGGCTGAAGGATTTGATTTCCCGTTTTCGCCATTATTTGGCCATGCTCAAGATACATTAATGACTGTTAAAGCAGAAATGAACGTAATGCGGGAGATTATCAAATTATACAAAAGACTATAAGGGGTGAAAAAGATGGACAAATTGATGTCTTGGATGACAGATAGTTTTGCTCCGAAGGTAAATAAGATGGCGAAAAATCCATGGGTTGCATCAGTCCAAAGCGCAATCTTGACGGCAATGCCGATGGTTTTCATCGGTTCGTTTGCTACAATCCTGTCTATTGTTAAGGATTATTGGAAGGGCTTTCCTGACTTTTCATTGCTCAGTACATTCTCATTCGGGCTATTTTCGTTATTCTTGGCCTATTTAATACCGGAAGCAGTAATGAACAATAAAGGACATAAGGAAGTTTCCAAACAAGCCGGTCTTGCCGGGCTGGCATTTTTTCTAATATTGGTATACCCAACCTTAACGGCAGAAGGTCAAATCGTATTTGATCTGAATTCATTCGGTACCGGTGGTATGATTGCTGCATTGCTTGCTGGGTTGTTTGTTGGCATTATCATGAATCTTTTCTCCAAATGGAAATTCATTGATGAAGATTCCGCCATCCCGGACTTTGTAGCTGTTTGGTTTAACACGTAAATTCCAATTATCGTAATACTACTAATTGGTTGGATTTTCACATTCGAATTACAAATCAATTTATATAATGTAGTTAATTCAATCTTTTCTCCGTTAATCAATCTTGGACAAGGTTTCTGGGGATTTGTCTTGATTAACTTCCTAGGTTTCGCATTCTTGTATACCTTTGGTATTTCAAGCTGGGTCTTATACCCAGTTATAAGTGCGATTGCTTTACCGGCTATTGCACAAAACCAGGCAAACTTTGAGGCAGGTAAAGAAGTAACCAGTATCTTTACGAACGAGGCAGTGAATTTATTCCTAATCGGTGGTGGCGGTGCTACGTTATCATTATGTATCATGTTGGCATTTATGGCTAAATCACAAAGATTAAAAATGATAGGGAAAGCATCACTTGTTCCTTCCATATTTAATATTAACGAACCAATTGTATTTGGTGCGCCAATTGCCTTTAACCCGATATTGATGATCCCTATGTGGATTAATGGTTTAGTAGGGCCGATTTTAACATGGGTTGTCATGAAAATCGGTTTCGTACCCATTCCACACCAACCATTTCAACTTTGGTATTTACCAGCACCAATCCAAAGCTGGATTATTACTGAATCCTTCCGGGGATTGATTTTATTCGTTGTATTATTTGCTATTTCTTGGTTAATATATTATCCATTTTTCAAAGTTTACGATAAACAAGCGGTTATTCAGGATGCAGAACTAGCGGAAGAGGAGTGACACGAATGAGACAGAATAAATACGCAGCTTTTCCAAAAGATTTCTTGTGGGGCGGCGCAATTGCTGCAAGTCAGGCTGATGGTGCTTATAATGAAGATGGGAAACTACCTAATTCATCCGATGTTCAACCATATCTAAAAGGAATGTCAAATGAAGAAATTCAAAGGCTGGAGCAGCAAGGCATGACGTTGGAAGAAGTCAAAAGGAATCTTACTGATACAACCCACTACTATCCGAAACGCCATGGGATTGACTTCTATCATACTTTTGAAAGCGATTTAGAATTATTAGCTGAGATGGGCTTCAAAACTTTTAGAACTTCTATTGATTGGTCAAGGGTATTCCCTAATGGGGATGAAATGGAACCGAACGAAGCAGCGCTAAAGCATTATGACAAGATGATTGATAAGATGAAGTCGCTTGGAATTGAACCGATTATTACCATGCTGCATTATGAAACACCTATTAACATCACCTTGGAATATGGCGGCTGGAAAAATAAAGAAGTCATTGATATGTTTGAACGTTATGGTAAGGTGTTGTTAGATCGATTCGGGAACCGAGTGAAGTATTGGATTGTGATAAACCAAATTAACATGATACAGATTGAACCATTCTTGTCCTTAGGTTTTTGTAAAGATCAATATGAAAATATTGAAGAAGCAGAATATCAAGCAGTACACAATCAAATGGTAGCTTGTGCTAAAATTCAAAAGTACGCCAAAACATTAAATTATGACCTAGAAATTGGTACAATGGTTGCTGACATGACAGTATATCCATATTCATGCAAGCCAGATGACGTTGTGTTAGCGATGCAGCATAATCGTATGCAATATTTCTTTACAGATGTTCAATTTCGTGGCGAGTATCCCAAATATGCTCTAAACTACTTCAAGGGAAACAATATTACGCTTGAAATTACTGAGGAAGAATTGAAGCTTTTGAGAGAAAATACGATGGATTATCTAGCAATCTCCTATTATTTCTCACAAATGGTAGATGCAACAAAGAATGTAAACAAAGCTGATTCAACTTCGGTAAACCCTAATCTAGAGGCTAACCCATGGGGCTGGAATGTGGATCCGCAAGGGTTATATAATACTCTTTCCCAATATTGGGATCGTTATCAAAAACCGATTATTATCGCAGAAAATGGGTTCGGAATGTATGACGAACTGGAAGACGGCCAGATTCATGATGATTACCGCATTTCCTATTTAAGTGATCATATCGAACAGGTGGGACGTGCAATCCAAGACGGTGCTGATGTCATTGCCTATTGCGCTTGGGGACCCATTGACATTGTTAGCTGTTCTTCCCAACAAATGTCAAAACGGTATGGTTTCATATATGTTGATTTAGACGATGAAGGTAAAGGATCAGGGAAGCGAATGAAGAAAGATAGTTTTTATTGGTATAAGAAGGTTATTCAATCCAATGGTAAAGAGTTGTAACCAAGAAAACATAATTTAATTTACCATTGTATTTATGTGGGCCGGCCTTTTCCTTATTCAGTTCGGGGAAGGCCGTTCACTTTTTGATGGGATTCTTACTTGCCTTTTTTAGTAATGTAGAACAATGTTATATATGAGAACTGTGATTGAAACAAATATTCACATGCCATTTCGGGGGTTTTTAAATGAACTTTAGAGTGTACATCTTGGCTATGACGGCTTTTGTTGTTGGGATGGTCGAATTAATTATTGGTGGGATATTGCCATTAATTGTTGAAGATTTACAAATCTCCGTTAGTGCTGCTGGTCAGCTTATTACAGTCTTTGCTATGATGTTGGCTATTTCCGGTCCTACTTTGATCGCACTAACCGCCAAAGTGGCTCGTAAAAGGCTGTATCTTTGGTCATTATTTGCCTTTTTTATCGGGAACATCTTAGTTTTTATGAGTGTAAACTATGAAATGTTAATGTTATCTCGGATTTTTACCGCAATGAGTGCTGCCTTAATTATTGTTTTGTCGCTTACTATTGCACCCAAAGTTGTCGAAAAACGGTACCAATCCAGAGCGATAGGCATCATCTATATGGGAATGAGCGGTTCTTTAGTCTTAGGGGTTCCTTTGGGAGTGTTGATTGGCAATGCTTTAGGATGGCGTATTCTTTTTCTATTCATTGCGTGTTTATCGTTAATTTCTATGGTTATCGTTTATCGTTTTCTAGACGAGCTTCCCCCTGAAAATATGATTCCTTTAAGCCAACAACTCGCATCCTTAAAAAGTCAAAAGATTGTCAGTGCTCATCTAGTGACTGTACTGATGTTGGCGGGGCATTACATCCTCTATGCATACTTTACTCCGTTTTTGCAAACGATGTTAAATCTGAATCCATTTTGGATAAGCTGTGCATATTTTCTTTTTGGAGTATCTGCTGTAGTTGGTGGGGGAGTAGGTGGATGGTTTACCGATCGATGGGGAGTGAAGAAGAGCATTTTAATCCTCATGGCAACATTTTCCCTAATACTATTTCTTCTGCCGTTGACAACCCATTTTCGCTTTGTTTTCCCAGTAGCCTTGATTATTTGGGGGATGTTAAGTTGGGCTATTTCCCCTGCTCAACAAAGTTATTTGATTCAAACGGCTCCTGAATCGGCTGCGATTCAACAGAGTTTCAATACATCGGCCTTGCAAATTGGCATTGCATTAGGTTCAGCTATTGGAGGGATTGTAATTGGAAATCATTCGGTTTCATATAATGCATTGGTAGGAGGCATATTTGTCTTAGTTGCTTTTTTATGTGCTTTATTTTCAATCACAAGACCTTCGATATCAGAGACTCCATTAACAAAAGAAGGATAGAGAGATTTATCAAAATTGTAGTGATTGGAATTCCAATCACAATAAGAGTATTAGCGATTTTGCTAATACTCTTTTCTTCACTCTGCACACTTTTTTTAACAACAACACCAATATCCACCTGACAAGGCCTTGAAATTTTTTATGTTATACTACTGTTATTCTAAGATAATATCAAAAGGGGACATCTTATGAGTTTACATGTTAAAAAAACAATTTTGATAGCTATCCAATTATTCTTTCTTTGGCTCATTAATGAGTTAGGGTATTTATTAGCTCAAACCTTTCATTTACCCGTACCGGGAAGTGTCATTGGAATGGTTATGTTATTCATCCTGTTAATAACAGGTGTTATTAAGTTAAGTTGGATTGAGGCCGCCTCGGGACTACTAATCAAACACTTAGCCTTTTTCTTTATCCCGATTGCAGTTGGGTTAATGAATTTTGGCCCTCTATTTTTAAAAAGTGGAATTTCCCTCTTCATTGTCTTACTCGGCAGTATCGTGATCGGACTCTATGTAACAGGGTTTGTTTCGCAAAGCTTGGTAAAAAAAGGGGGGGATGTTAAAGATGGCCGTACTCGTCACACTGCTTAGTATTGCAATCACAGTGGGAACCTATTTGCTATCAAATATCGCTGGAAGGCGGTTTCCTTCCCCGTTCACAACACCTGTATTTTTTAGTACAACCTTAATCATCATCCTCTTGCTTTTATTTAACATCAACTATGATGACTACACAATGGCTAAAGACATTATGACTTTTTTATTAGGGCCGGCAACAGTTGCTTTAGCCGTCCCATTATATAAGAATCGGGATATTATCAAAAAAAATAGTGTTCCAGCATTATCTGGCTTAGTTTTCGGAACGCTTTCAACGATTACTTCTGCAGTTATTTTGGCAAAGGTTTTGAAACTTTCTAATGAAATCATTGCTTCCGTTAGTGTAAAATCGGTAACCGTTCCTGTAGCTGTAGAAGTTTCCTCGATTATTGGAGGTGATCCCGCCTTAACAGCGGCATTTGTCGTTGCGACGGGTATTCTTGGTACAGCGCTTGGTCCTTGGCTCATGAATGTAACAAAGATTTCTCACCCGCTTTCAAGGGGACTAGCACTTGGGACGATCTCTCACGGTCAAGGTACGGCTCAGGCGGCGGTAGAAGGGGAACTTCAAGGAGCAATTGCAGGGGTAGCAATGGGACTCGCGGCTATTGTTACATCACTCATTGCTCCCATTATTGTCCCGTTCTTTTTATGATTTGATAAATTATCTTAATTGACCGACAAATCAATAATGTTTATCATAGAGAAGATGTTATTTGTTTTTTTGCGTTTGAGAGGAGATATAAGACAGTGGATAAGTTATGGAATCACTCTTCAAAATAATATTTTTGAGGAGGATAAATAAGTGAAAATAGATTTTAATAATAGTAAAAATATAAAAATAGAACAGTTGGAAAAGTTATATAATGATGTACAATGGAATGCTTATACAAAGGATTTGCTCGTTCTGAAACAAGCGATATCACAGTCATTAGACGTTATATCCGCTTGGGATGGAGAGGAATTAGTTGGTCTCATTCGTGTTGTTGGTGATGGATTAACAATTATTTATATTCAAGATATCCTTGTATTAAATGCTTATCAGAATCAAGGGATTGCTACCCAGCTGATGCAGAAAATTCTAGATAATTATAGCCATGTTCGTCAAAAAGTTCTATTGACCGAAGAAGCACCGGATGTGAGGCATTTTTATGAAAAAAATGGCTTTCAATCTTGCGACAAGGGTTCTTTAGTGGCATTTGCTAAGTTAAGCTAGAGGGTTTGTTCAAAGAATCTACTTGAAACAATTAAGTGTATTGGTATATCTGAAGACCGTTCTTGAACGGAACCCAAGAAGTTAGACAAGGGATTCAGGGAGCTACTTGAGCATGAACTCGGTATTGAACCGGACTCATGCTTTTTTTTGCTTTAACCTATCACTTTTTGGGGTGGATATTCTGGTCACTTCCAGGATCCCGATGGCCATTTGTGGGAAGTAGTCTGGAACCCAGCATGGGAGATTGAGGGCTAGATTATATGTAAAATAAAAAGCTAAATCGATTATGGAATTTAGGAGAAAGGGTATGTTATTCTTAAGGGATGTGTTAGAAAAAACACTTCCCAAACGAGGAGGTGAAATAAATGGTTGAGAAAAAGCGTAATCAAGACGATCTTGATACAGGGGAGGCACTAGGAACAGGTGCTGGTGCAGTTGCTGGCGGTGCAGTGGGTTCAGTATTAGGTCCCATTGGCACGGTTGCGGGAGCCATTGCTGGAGGTGCAATGGGCAACAAAGCAGGTGAAGGTGCCGATGAAGCAGTGGACAGTGCCTCTAATCGGAAGGAAAAGGAGAAGCCTTTTACTTAATTTTAATACAACTTGAATTAGACTCCCATCATGGGAGTCTTTTATGTATATAAATCTCTTTTGATTAGTGTCCAGTTTGTTTTTTTAAATATAGCTTTAAAGGTAAACAAAATTGAAAGGGGTCATTCTTTCATATCCTCTTCTGGTTGGTCAGGCTTTTCCCACCCATATTGCTGGTTAATTTCCTTCGCCAATTCGTCTAAAAAGTCGTCAGATAATAGCGGGTCATTTTCTTTCAACAAATCCAATCCTCCTTATGAATATCATCCAATCGTAAAAAATCCATTACCGATAGTCCCCTTTTTTAAGGCGTAATTTTTATACAAAATTATTATTTACTTTTTCCATTCACAGGCGTATTATTACATCAGTTTCAAATTTCTAAACCGCTGAAACCGATAGGTGCGGGGGAACCATTTTCGTGGATTTCTTAGTAAATCCAAGGGGTGAATCCTTTTTAGGTAGGGCTACTCAATGGTCCGAATCCGACAGCTAACCTCGTAAGCGTTAGATGAGAAGGAAGGTGGAACTTGTGGGACAAAAAATATAATGTCTACAAGTCTATTTCGTGATGGCTTGTGGGCATTTTTTATTTGTTCAAAAAATTCGCTTTGAGATTATTCTTTAATTTCAGGGCAAAATACGTTTATAAAACTTGCGGTGGTGTGAGACATGATGTATCCAGTAAAAAGACTGTTAATCGGTCGACCATTAAAGTCAACAGAACTTGGGGAACAAAAGCTTAGTAAGACAAAAGCATTAGCAATTCTTTCTTCAGATGCATTATCTTCTGTTGCTTACGGCCCAGAACAAATCTTAATAGTCTTAATAACAATAAGTGCCGCAGCCTTTTGGTACTCAATTCCTATCGCTATAGGAGTATTGGTACTATTAACAGCATTAATTTTATCGTATCGACAAATTATTTTTGCCTATCCTCATGGTGGCGGCGCTTATGTGGTGTCAAAAAATAACTTAGGGGTTAATTCAGGGCTTATTGCTGGTGGCTCATTGTTAGTTGACTATATTTTAACAGTGGCAGTAAGTGTATCGGCGGGTACAGATGCGATCACTTCAGCATTTCCTGCACTCCATACACATAATGTACTAATCGCGATAATATTTGTTATCCTTCTAACGATTTTAAATTTAAGAGGAGTAACGGAATCTGCTTCTGTATTAGCATATCCTGTTTATTTATTTGTATTGACACTGCTAATCTTAATTGGTGTGGGGCTATTTAACATTGCCACTGGTGTGGTTCCATCTAATTTGCATACCCCGATAGGGACTCCGGTGGCAGGAATTAGTCTATTCTTGCTTTTAAAAGCATTCGCATCAGGGAGTTCCGCATTAACAGGGGTTGAGGCAATTTCTAACGCAATTCCAAACTTTAAGGAACCAGCTCCGAAAAATGCAGCCAAAACTCTTACATTTATGGGAGGGCTATTAGCAGTATTATTTTCGGGGATTATATTTTTATCTTACTACTATGGAATTGCACCAAGTGAGAAGGTTACAGTTGTTTCCCAAATTGCTGAAGAAACATTTGGACGAAATTTCATGTATTTCATCATTCAAGGCACAACGGCCTTAATCTTAATATTGGCTGCTAACACTGGGTATACAGCGTTTCCGTTGCTGGCGGTTAATTTAGCGAAAGATAAGTTTATTCCAAGGATGTTTACAATACGTGGGGACAGACTGGGGTATTCCAATGGCATTATCTTTCTCGCGATTAGCTCCATCCTACTAATCATTGTGTTTGAAGGGAAAACCGAGCATCTCATTCCGCTATACGCAGTTGGTGTATTCATCCCATTCACTTTGTCCCAAACGGGAATGGTTGTAAAATGGGTGCGCGAAAAGCCTAAGGATTGGGTTAGAAAGCTATCTATTAATGCCCTTGGAGCTCTAATTTGCTTTATCGTCACCTGGATGTTTTTTATTACAAAATTTACGCAAGTATGGCCGGTCTTGGTATTCATCCCTGCAATAATGTTCATCTTTCACCGAATTAAGAATCATTATGAAGCCGTTGGGAGCCAGTTAAGAATTACTGAAGATCATCCAGCAGTAGCAATTGAAGGGAATGTCATTATTGTTCCAGTCGCTGGCATCACACGGGTGGTTGAAAACTCTTTGAATTACGCAAAATCACTTTCAGCGAATCAAATTATTGCTGTTTATGTCGCATTTGAAAGAGAAGATGAGAAAAAGTTCGAGGAAAAGTGGAATAAATGGCAACCTGATGTTAGGCTTGTGACTTTACACTCGCAGTATCGAAGTATCATCCAGCCACTCACAAAATTTGTGGATATCGTCCAACATAAAGCAAGTGAAGCAAACTATGGGGTAACAGTGATCATCCCTCAATTTTTACCGAAGAAGGGATGGCAACATATTCTTCACAACCAATCGAGTATACTTATTCGTGCTTTCTTGCTATTCCGAAGAGATGTCATCATTACAACGGTGCCTTACCATTTGAAAAAATAATGGGTCACCTTACTGAAAAAGCTGAACCTATAACAAAAGGGATGCCCTTAGCATCCCTTCCCCTTTAAATAGTCTTTGTTTGTTTTAGAAAAATGGAATTTAGACTGCATATTTGTCTTTTTTCCTTCGTGTTATGAGTTATCTCTTGAGCTGAATGATAACAATATTGAGAAAGATAAGGTTGGAGTTGCCCCTTGTATAGTAATCTAAAATCTTCACAATCTCCCAAATCATTAGGTTTAATTACACTGGGGTGTTTGCCTTTTATATCGATTCCGCCGTTACTTAAAATGGTTGCGACAAATTCAGAGCAAAAGAAGGCTCTTTTTCTTGGTATTTTCTTATTTAGCAGGACACCGAAAAGTCCAATAAAGTTATACTTATAGGAATGCTTGTGCCTTTCAAACTGTTCGACCACCATTTTCATCTGTCTATATTCAATCTCTGAAACAGAACAACTGTATATCGCACAAGTTGCCCTTTGAAATAACTTTCCATTCATGTCTTCCTTAACAAAGCCACCGTTAAAGGGATTATTTGCTCGTTTTCTTCCAAAGCTATATGTTGTGTCCAATTCCTTTGTAAAGGAAATAGAAGCATGATTTAATGGCTGTTTTGTAAACTTCTTTATTAATTTTGTAAATAATGTCCCGGTATCAGTAAGAATGATATATACTTCCACCTTTGTTCCCCCGTCCGATTATAAGTTTAATGATTAAGACCTCATTTCCATTCTCAATCTATAATCCTATATTTCCGCTAACCTTTGAACAATCGTGAGTTTTAGTTTCATCTAAGACCGGGGATGTATTTCTTAATTGGACAAGATTCTAACGGAAAGGAGAGGGGCTGAGTATTTTACATAAGATTTTAGTTACGATAAGAGCAGTGGATTATTTTTTCTCCACTGCTCTTATGTTTCGTTATCCAAAACCTTTTTGCTAACAAATATCATTATTCTTCTGTAGGATTGTTAGGTCCGTCAAGTTCTAATTGAAAAAAAGCTAGGTCTAGCCATCTATTGAATTTGTAACCCGCCTTTTTGATTGTGCCCGAATGAACAAAGCCTAAGCTTTTATGCAGGGCAATACTTTTGTCATTGGCTGCATCAATTCCAGCAATAAAGGTTTTATATTCTTTTTCCGTAGCAATAGAGATTAATTCTTTTATTAAAGCAGTCCCAATTCCTTTTTTTCGGTATTCCTTATTGACATAAACAGAATGTTCAATGGAATATTTATAAGCTGGCCATGCTCTAAAAGGACCGAATGTCGCAAAGCCAGCCACTTTATTATCTCGTTCAAATACTAATATGGGGTACCCTTCATCCTTCTTTTGTTCAAACCAAGCTTGTCTGTCTTCAAGGGTTTGGGGTTTGTATGAGTAAACAGCAGTCGTGTTAATAATCGCATCATTATAGATATTTAGAATTTCCTCTAAATCTTCTGGGGTGGCTTCCCTAATCATACTTTTCTTCCTCTCATCAAAAGCTGTCTTCCCTTTTATTTTAGAACTCTTCATAGAAAACGTAAAATTAAAGTCTTCTTCGCTTATCTCACTCTTGTCATTTAATAAAAGGGGGCTCGTATCTTTTTAGTGGTATTTCGATAAAAAACATTGCTTTTCCTTCTTCAACTTATTCTGCTCTAACCCTTTTTAACCTCATGAACATTAGTTTTGATTTTTGAAGAGTGGGAAAACTTTGACAAATGGTGAGCAGCACGATTATAATCCAACTATTCAACAGAACGCTTGCTAATTCCAGATTTGCAAAGCCCAAAAGCTTAAATGTCAATTTTTTTGGTATGGATGGGTTTTCGCTTTCAGAGCTTAAAAACCGGATGGAAGAAGGTGTTTAATATGTCTAGTGTTGATTTGGCCCAAAGCTATATAGACCATCCAGAGAAACAGAAAAAACTATATAAACGCACATTAATCATAGTCGTATTTTCTCAAATGTTCGGTGGGGCAGGATTAGCTGCTGGAATAACAGTCGGAGCCTTGCTTGCAGAACAAATGCTTGGGACCAACGCATTCGCGGGTCTTCCAGCTACCTTATTTACATTAGGATCGGCGGGGGCAGCGTTCGCTGTAGGAAGACTGTCTAACCGTTTTGGAAGACGCATGGGTCTTTCGGTAGGCTTTATGACAGGCGGACTTGGAGCAATAGGTGTTGTGTTGGCAGCTATCTTCAATAGTGTGTTTTTATTATTTCCTTCCTTACTCATATATGGTGCAGGTACTGCAACAAACTTGCAAGCCCGCTATGCTGGAACGGACTTAGCAAATAATAAACAACGAGCCACAGCTATTAGTATCGCAATGGTATCAACAACGTTTGGGGCAGTTGCAGGTCCCAACTTAGTGAATGTGATGGGGGATCTTGCTCTTTCCATTGGAGTTCCATCGCTTGCAGGTCCATTTATTTTATCAGCGGTTGCATATATCTTAGCGGGGCTTATCCTTTTTATACTACTTCGTCCGGATCCGTTGGTTATAGCAAGAACAATAACAGTTTCTAACCAAGAAAAGAATGTCAGTGGACCTTCAGCACATACGGATCAAGTGGAAAATAAAACAGGTATTATCGTTGGTGCTACAATTATGGTACTTACTCAAATCGTAATGGTTGCCATTATGACTATGACACCAGTACATATGAGCCATCATGGACATGGGATGGGTGCAATCGGTCTTGTTATTGGATTTCATATAGGGGCGATGTATCTCCCTTCATTGGTTACTGGAGTTCTAGTTGATAGGTTTGGTAGAACGGCTATGGCAATGGCTTCCGGAGCTACGTTGCTTCTAGCGGGCATTATTGCAGCAATCGCACCAGGCGATTCAATCATTCTCTTAGTCATTGCTCTTTCTTTACTTGGATTAGGATGGAATTTTGGTTTAATTAGTGGGACTGCTCTAATCGTGGATTCCACAAAAATCTCAACACGTGCTAAAACTCAAGGCACGGTGGATATATTAATTGCGTTATCGGGGGCTTCTGGGGGAGCTTTATCAGGAATGGTTGTGGCTGGATCCAGTTTTGAAACATTATCACTTGCTGGAGGAATTTTATCCTTAATCCTCATTCCGGTTGTAACCTGGTCTCGTAAGGGTAATAATCAACAATCCTCAAAGGGGAGATTTGGGGAAAAATCATGATTTTGACACAGTCCTTTTATCCTTAAGGAAAAATTTATGATACGCTTTAATTAGAAAACATAATAGAAGGCTGGAGATTTAGGAGAAAGCCATAAAAACAAATGGGAATGATTTTGTGATTCCTGTGAGTTTTTATGGCTTTTTTGTATAGTTTCAAGCCGTTTAAATTATTATAGGAAGAAACGAAGTAAGTTATATCTGGACAAGGATGAACATATTAAAGAATTAAACCGAAAACTTCAAGGTATGAAGAACGATATTCTTATCGCTTTTATTGTCAAGAAAAAATGGAATCTTCAGTAAGGAATAAGGTGAATAGTAAATCGATAAACGATAATTAGGTGGTGAACAAATAGAATTGCAATAAGCTCGAACTAAAAAAGGGCTCTCTATTCGCTTTTTGTTTTCTCAAACTTCTCCATATTTGAAGGGAGCAATTTCAATTGAGGAAAATAAATATTACAGTCTACAAAAAAAATGGCTTACATGTAAGAATGGCTGCTGGGCTAATTGTTAGATTGCAAGAGTTAGTTAAGGATCAGGAAATTTTGACTAGTATTCACGTGGAATACAAAAATAGATGTGTTCAGGTAACCAATATGCTGGCCCTTGTTTCATTGCGTATTCGACAAGGCGAGGAATTTACCCTCGTTTTTCAGCAGGACGTTCCTGCTTCCGTTCTACAGGAGATAAAGGATTACCTTGAAACAGTAGAGTATGAAGATAATAAAGAAGCTGAAACGGATCGCCTCCTGATGGAGAATTCGGTGATATTTCAGGAGGCGATCGCAAACCTGCCAAATGGAATGGTTGTAGTAAATAGTGAAAATATCATTATATACGTTAATGAAGCTGCTACAAAACTATTTGAAATGAGCCAAGAAGAACTTTTAAGTAGAAGGGCCGATGAAGTCATCCCACATTCAAAATTAAAAGAAGTAATAGATTTAGGGGAAACTCAATTTGCAGAAAAACAAAAACTTAAAAATTATACAATTTTGGCAAATAGGGCACCTATTTTTTATAATGACAAAATCATTGGGGCCGTGTCTATTATTCAAGATATATCAGATATAGAGAAACTCCATTTTGAATTAAAGAAGGAAAGAGAGTTACAAGAACGGCTAAATCTAGTGTTAGAGTCGGTAACAGATTTGATCGCTTTAACAGATGATAATGGAAACTTTACCTATATGAATGTTCAAATGGAACAATTACTTTCCCATCTTGAATTACGATGTTTTATTCAAGAGATGGTAAGTAAAGCTGAATGGGAAGAGATAAAAGTTAAGCAACAATCCCTTGTTAAAGTAATGAGGTTCTCGAATAAAGAATCGTATATATTGAAAATAAAACCTCTCCTGTTAGATGAGGAATTTAGAGGAGTAGTTGTTTCGCTTAGCCCATATAACGAAATAAAAGAACTGTTGAAAAAGCTTGAAGTGATGGAGCAACGAACCAAATATTTGGAGCAAGAATTGTCCAAGCATATGAAGCTTGATGAGGCATTTCAAACGATTATCGGCAACAGTGAGATTTTATTAGACACCCTCTCAATGGCCAATAAGGTTTCAAAAACAGATGCAACGGTCCTCATAACTGGAGAAAGTGGTACAGGAAAAGAATTAGTAGCAAGGGCAATACATTTATCTGGTAAAAGGAAAGAGGCTCCTTTTATTAGAGTCAATTGTGCTGCGATCCCTCCCAACTTGATCGAAAGCGAGCTCTTTGGCCACGAGAAGGGAGCTTTTACTGGAGCATATAAAGATCATCAGGGGAAATTTGAACTAGCTAATAACGGCACCATTTTCCTTGATGAGATTGGTGATCTGCCCCTTGATATTCAGGTCAAATTGTTGAGGGTTCTACAGGAAAGAGAAATTGAACGTGTAGGGGGAACGAAGACAATCCGTCTTAATGTGCGTATCATTGCCGCAACTCATCGTGATCTTATACAAATGATTGAGGAAGGTAAATTTCGTGAGGATTTATACTACAGACTACATGTAATACCTATTCTTCTTCCACCTCTTAGAAATCGGAAAGATGATATTCCGTTATTAGTGGATCATTTCCGGAAGCAATTTAATGAAAAATTGGAGAAAAATATCAATGAATATGAGTCAGGGTTTTTGGAGGCGCTGGGATGTTATCACTGGCCTGGTAATATTCGAGAGCTTGAAAATATAATGGAGAGGGTTATGACATTAACAGATGGTACAGTACTTAGCTTAAGTGACTTGCCCCAGTATATATTGAATCAGCAAGACCCCACTATTCCTTTAAAGATCTCAGGGGATATTCTGTTGTTTGAAGAATACGAAAAACAAATTTATGAACATGCAGCGAAATACTATCCTAGTTATAATCAATTGGCAAAAGCTCTTGGACTTACTCATAAGACTGTTGCCGCAAAGTTGAGAAAGTATGGAATTGAAGATGAGTTAGGGAAAAAATATCAACAGGTTGGGGAATTTTCCTAACAATAAAAGAAAAAGCTTGAAAACGCCCTCAAATGAGGGCGTTTTCAAGTTGGCATGTTTATTGCAAAGATATTACTGAAATATTTAATGGGGGGTATGCAAATCGAGAAACTAAATCACGTTCTACACTAGTGTAGGTGGGAAATCAGCTGTGTTTAAGTTTTAGATTCATAAAAATTAGGAGGTTCTTTTATGACAGCTTTTTGGGGTGAATTAATAGGAACAGCAATTCTAATCATGTTTGGTGCAGGAGTTTGCGCGGGTGTAAATCTAAAGAAAACGCTTTCGAATGCCAGTGGTTGGATTGTGATTACCTTTGGTTGGGGATTTGCAGTGGCAATTGCTGCTTATTCCGTAGGTCAATTCAGCGGTGCACATTTAAACCCAGCGTTAACAATCGCTTTTGCATTTACGGGTGATCTTCCTTGGAACCAAGTACCAACCTATATCATTGCTCAAATGATTGGAGCCATGATAGGTGCTGTTATTATCTATTTCCATTATCTACCTCATTGGAGATTAACTGACGACCCAGGCGCAAAATTAGGAACATTTGCAACAGGGCCTGCTGTTCCATATACATTTGCTAATTTAATCAGTGAAATGGTTGGTACATTTATTCTTGTTCTTGGTATCTTAGCCATTGGTGCAAATAAATTTACAGACGGATTAAATCCGCTTATTGTAGGATTCCTCATTTTTGCTATCGGATTGAGCTTTGGTGGAACGACAGGATATGCGATTAACCCTGCTCGTGACTTAGGTCCGAGAATCGCTCATGCTCTTCTTCCGATACCAGGAAAAGGTGGTTCTAACTGGGGTTATGCTTGGATTCCAGTTATTGGACCCATTCTGGGAGGAAGCATTGGAGGATTGTTTTATAAAGCGGCATTCCTAGGTGAACCAACAGCAAGTCTTTGGTATGTAATAGGTGCTTCCGTTATCGTTCTTGCAGGAGCATATTTTCTTGGTAAGAAGCCTCAATATAGTGTAAGTACAGATAATGTTAGTGCATAGCTTAATTATGAAGGGAGCGTTTTTTAATGGAAAAGTATATTTTATCATTAGACCAAGGGACAACAAGTTCACGTGCTATTCTTTTTAATAGAAAAGGTGAAATAGTTCAAATAGCTCAGCGTGAATTCACACAAATTTTTCCGAATCCGGGTTGGGTTGAGCATAATGCAAATGAAATTTGGGGTTCGATTCTAGCGGTAATAGCTTCATGTCTAGCAGAGGCTGATGTAAAACCAGAGCAAGTAGCAGGAATCGGGATTACAAACCAGCGGGAAACAGCAGTTGTTTGGGATAAGGAGACAGGAGTACCAGTCTATAATGCAATTGTTTGGCAATCCCGTCAAACAGCAGAAATTTGTGAAGAATTAAAACAAAAAGGCTACAATCAAATTTTTAAAGCTAAAACAGGGTTATTAATTGATGCCTATTTCTCTGGAACAAAGGTAAAGTGGATTCTTGATCATGTAGAAGGTGCAAGAGAAAAGGCAGAACGTGGAGAATTGTTATTTGGAACGATTGATACTTGGTTAATTTGGAAGCTTTCTGGGGGAAAAGCCCATGTAACAGATTACTCCAATGCGTCTAGAACATTGATGTACAATATTCATGATCTGAAATGGGATGAAGAGTTATTAGAGATTCTAACAATTCCTGCTTCGATGCTTCCAGAAGTTCGCCCATCATCGGAAATTTATGGGGAAACTGTTGACTATCATTTCTTTGGATATAATGTCCCAATTGCTGGAGTAGCAGGTGACCAACAAGCGGCGCTATTTGGTCAGGCATGCTATGAAAAAGGAATGGCCAAAAATACTTATGGAACCGGTTGCTTCATGTTAATGAATACTGGTGAACAAGCAGTCAACTCTGAGCATGGCTTGTTAACAACCATTGCTTGGGGGATTAATGGAAAAGTGGAATATGCATTAGAAGGTAGTATTTTTGTTGCTGGGTCGGCTATTCAATGGCTCCGTGACGGATTACGTATGTTTAGTAATGCTGCAGATTCTGAGAAATATGCGACTAGTGTAGAGTCAACAGAAGGTGTATATGTCGTTCCGGCATTTGTTGGGCTTGGAACACCTTATTGGGATAGTGATGTACGCGGTTCTGTCTTTGGCTTAACTCGCGGAACCACAAAGGAACATTTTGTCCGTGCAACTTTAGAATCTCTTGCTTACCAAACGAAGGATGTATTGACATCAATGGAAGCAGATTCAGGAATTTCGCTTAAATCGCTGCGTGTGGATGGTGGAGCTGTTGCTAATGACTTCCTCATGCAGTTCCAAAGTGATGTATTAAATGTTCCAGTTGAACGACCAGAAATTAAAGAAACAACGGCATTAGGAGCAGCTTATTTAGCAGGTCTAGCAGTAGGCTATTGGGAGAGCCAAGAAGAGATTGCTACTCAATGGAATATGGATAAAGCTTTTACACCAAATATGGAAGAAGAGAAAAGAGAAAATCTCTATAATGGTTGGAAAAAAGCTATACAAGCTACGATGGCTTTTAAATAATCACTTAGTCTAAGTTACTATTAAGTTGAAAGAAAAGTGAGAGACCATGGCAAAGCAATGGATCAGCACATTGTAGATGTTATGGTCTTATAAATAGAAAACCAATTTTTGGGGGTAAGAAAATGAAGAAATTAATTAATGATCCTGAACAAGTGGTTCAAGAAATGTTATCTGGGTTTGTGGCAGCTCATCCTCAATATGTGAGACAAGTGCAAAATACATCAGTCATCGTTAGAGTGGATGCACCGGTTCAAGGGAAAGTCGGGTTAGTAAGCGGTGGTGGAAGTGGCCATGAACCATCTCATGGAGGCTTTGTCGGAAAAGGAATGTTAGATGGTGCTGTTGCAGGCGAAGTTTTTACATCGCCGACTCCTGATCAAGTATTTGAAGCGATTAAGGCTGTTGATAGTGGAAAAGGTGTTTTACTGATCATCAAGAATTATACAGGGGATGTCATGAATTTTGAAATGGCTGCAGAATTAGCTGAAAGCGAGGGAATCAAGGTAGCAAAAGTCATTGTGAATGATGATGTAGCTGTAGAGGATTCGACCTATACAACTGGCAGACGTGGTATTGCAGGTACCGTACTTGTCCATAAAATTGCTGGAGCCATGGCTGAAAAAGGAGCATCACTTGAAGAGGTAGAGCAGGTCGCAAATAAAGTGATCCAGAATGTCCGTTCAATGGGTATGGCTCTTACACCTTGTACGGTTCCCTCCGCCGGTAAACCGGGATTTTCAATCGGAGAGAACGAAATGGAAATTGGTATGGGTATTCACGGAGAGCCTGGAATCGAACGAACTGAAATTCTTACTGCTAATGAGGTAGCAGAAATTCTACTTTCCAAGGTGTTAGAAGACCTCAAGCTTGAAGAAAGCAGCAAAGTAGCTGTGATGGTTAATGGGCTTGGTTCAACTCCATTAATGGAATTGTATATTATGAACAATAAAGTGTCTCAAATGTTAAAAGGTCAAAATATTGAAATTTATCAAACCTTTGTTGGAGAATTTATGACCTCGATTGAGATGGCGGGTTGCTCGATTTCTGTATTGAAATTGGATGATGAATTAATCGAGTTATTAGATGCTGAAGCGAATACACCAGCTTTCCGAAAATAGTACTAGAAGGAGAGAATCTCATGGAAGTAGGCATAGTCGAAGTAAAATTATGGCTGCAAAAATTAAATAGGAAGCTACAACAAGAGAAGGAGCATTTAACTGACTTAGATCAAGCAATCGGAGATGGTGACCATGGCCTCAATATGGCCAGAGGATTTAAAGAGGTTTCCATCAAAATTGAAAATACGGATTATGAGACGATTGGGGCATTATTAAAAGATACTGGGATGACTCTTTTAACAAAGGTGGGAGGTGCTTCAGGTCCTTTATATGGGACTGCATTTTTAAAAGCCGCTACCTCCATAGGAGACAAATCGTCAGTTACTTTAACTGATTTATCCGAAGCACTAGAAGCTGCTTTGGAGGGGATTAAGGCAAGAGGTAAAGCTAACCTTCTAGATAAAACGATGATTGATGTATGGGAACCAGTCATTCTTTATATGAAAGAAAATCGTGAATCTATTGACTGGGACGAAGTCATTCGTTTGTCAAATGAAAAAATGGAAGCAACAAAGGAATTAGAAGCGAGAAAAGGTCGCGCTGCCTATTTAGGAAAGCGTTCAATTGGTCACATTGATCCAGGTGCAGCATCGTCAAACTATTTTTTTGTAGAATTAGCAGACGTACTTAAAGGAGTCATCAAGGAATGAGTTATGTAGGGGTTGTATTACTTTCACACAGTTATGATCTAGTAAAAGGTTTAGAAGCATTGTTAAAACAAATTCAACCTGATGTTCCTCTTTCAGTGGCAGGTGGGACCGAGAGTGGGGAGATTGGCACAGATGTCTTCCAAATTAAGAAGGCCATTGAATCTGTTATGAATCCAAAGGGAGTTGCGATTTTATTCGATTTGGGAAGTGCTCTTATCAATGCAGAGTTGGCAATCGAGATGCTTGGAAATAATAAGGATATTCGATTAGCGGATGCTCCTCTTGTGGAAGGAGCATATGCTGCCATTATTCAATCAGGATGTGGAAGTTCAATAGAAGAGGTTATTAAAGCGGCAGAGGGTGCGAAGGCTCTCAATAAACTATGAAGGTTTCAAGGCGGGTGAAGACATGATGGAGCAAGAGATTACAGTCACCATAAAGGATGGATTACATGCAAGACCAGCTGCCGATCTTGTAAAGAAATTAGGTACAGTTTCGAGTGCCGTACAGCTCTATTCAGGGCAAAAAGAGTATAATCCCAAAAGTATTATTAGCTTGATGTCAGGAACAATTAAAGAAGGTGAGACGATCAGGGTGGTTGTGACTGGATCCGATGAGGAAGAGACCATGGCATGGCTAAATGACTTTTTTGCAGGTAAAACCTTATGAGGCTAAAGAAATAATTAGCTATAAAGGACTACTAGGTTACAGCCTAGTAGTCCTTTGGTTTCTTAGATTCATATAGTTCTAACTATACTACGGTTGATTAGACTTTCTCTTGCTTCTATATATTCTTTGTGAAGTTTGTCTACAAATTCTGCTGCACCCGTAATTTCTTTAACGGCACCAATGCCTTGACCACTTCCCCAAATATCCTTCCATGGTTTCGCAGTCTTTTCCCCAAAATTCATTTTAGATGGATCGCTTTCTGGAAGATTGTCGGGATCTAATCCTGCTGATCGAATTGATGGTTTCAGATAATTTCCATGTACACCAGTGAAAAGATTGCTATAAACAATATCATCAGATGTACAGTCAACAATCGCTTGCTTATAGGCTTCAGCAGCACGGGCTTCATGCGTTGCAATGAATGGTGAGCCGATATAGGCAAAGTCAGCACCCATTGCTTGGGCAGCCAGAATGGAACTTCCTGTAGCAATGGATCCAGACAATGCAAGCGGACCATCGAACCACTCTCGGATTTCTTGAACCAAAGCAAAGGGACTCTTCATTCCAGCATGACCGCCGGCACCAGCTGCAACGGCAATTAAGCCATCTGCCCCCTTGTCAATGGCCTTATGGGCGAAAGTGTTGTTGATGATATCGTGCAGAACAAACCCTCCATAGCTATGTGCTGCTTCAAATATCTCTTCACGGGCACCTAAGGAAGAAATGATAATGGGGACCTTGTACTTCACACATAATTCCATGTCTTGCTCTAACCGTTCATTGGATTTGTGAACAATTTGATTAATAGCAAATGGCGCAGCAGGACGCTCAGGATTTTTTGCGTTATAAGCTGCGAGCTCTTCTGTGATTTCTGCCAACCATTCATCGAGTAAGGATGCAGGTCTAGCATTCAGTGCAGGCATTGACCCAACGATCCCTGCCTTACATTGCTCGATGACGAGCTTAGGATTACTAATAATAAATAAGGGTGCACCAATTACAGGAATACGCAAATTTTGAAATATTGCTGGAATTCTTGACATTTTTGTACCTCCATTTAAATAGTAGGTATAATCTTTAAGATCTGATCCGCTTTCCATCAGAACTTCCTTTTAAGATCATACATATGCTTGTAGAATGAGCAACAAGACTACCTTTTTATGATATATAAGACATTCGACCAAACCGGTTGAATTTCCTTTTTTATAATTTTACTTTCCTCTGATTTCCCCTTTCTAGAAATTATTTGTTGACATAGGAAAGGGATAAATAATATAATTATCTCGAATTCAAGATAATTGCGAGAAATGATAGTAAGATGATCAACCCATACAAAGAATTGATCAAAGTGTTGAGTGAAGCGCATTTTTTTTAAATAAATACCTCGATTTCGAGATAATAGTTTGATTGGAGTGAAATGAAATGACTAAAAAGACAAGTGGAATTCACCATATCACAGCAATCGTAGGTCATCCACAGGAGAATGTGGATTTTTATGCGGGTGTTTTAGGCTTACGTCTAGTAAAACAAACAGTAAATTTCGATGATCCAGGTACTTACCATTTATATTTCGGCAATGAAGGAGGTCAACCGGGAACGATCATTACATTTTTCCCTTGGGCGAATGCGTATCAAGGAAGGATTGGGGATGGTCAAGTTGGGGTGACATCTTATGCTGTTCCAAAGAGAGCTATCCCGTTCTGGGAAAACAGGCTTGAAAAATTTAATATATCCTTTAGCAAAGAAGAGCGCTTTGGTGAGCAATATTTAATGTTTGATGATCCTCATGGTCTTCACTTGGAATTGGTCGAACGTGAAGAAGGGGATATTAATCAGTGGACCTTTGGAGGGGTAACTCCAGATGTGGCCATTAAAGGCTTTGGAGGATCCGTTCTATTTTCCGCCCAGCCAAACAAGACAGCAGAATTATTAGAGCAGGTAATGGGACTAGAGCTCGTTGGGAAAGAAGGGGATTTCATTCGTTTTCGTTCCTCAGCCAATATCGGAAATATTATTGATCTAAAAGCGACTCCAGTTGGAAGAGGTCGAATGGGTGTTGGAACCGTTCATCACATCGCATGGAGAGCGATAGATGACCAGGATCAGTTAGAATGGCAGAAATATATTGCAGCAAATGGTTATGGGGTAACACCGGTTCGGGACAGAAATTATTTTAACGCAATTTATTTTAGGGAACATGGAGAAATTCTATTTGAAATTGCAACTGATCCTCCTGGATTCGCTCATGATGAATCACAAGAGACAATGGGAGAGCAATTAATGTTACCTGAGCAGTATGAGCAATATAGAGAGCAGCTTGAGAGTAGTTTAGTACCGATTCACGTAAGAGAATTAGATTAATGCAGGGGGTACTATGAAATGAGACATATATTCCAAAAGGGACAAGATCCAACGAAACCTACGCTCTTATTACTTCATGGGACAGGTGGAAATGAACTAGATTTGCTGCCACTGGCTGGAATGGTTGATGACGAAGCCAATGTATTAAGTGTTCGTGGGAATGTATTAGAAAATGGCATGCCTCGCTTCTTCAGAAGACTTGCTGAGGGAGTATTTGATGAAGAGGATCTTATTTTCCGAACAAAAGAATTAAATGAATTTTTGGATGAAGCTGCTGAAAAATATAGTTTCTCTCGAGATAACATCATGGCCATTGGATATTCAAATGGAGCCAATATCGCGGCAAGCTTATTGTTTCACTATCAAACCGCTTTGAAGGGTGCGATACTTCACCACCCCATGGTGCCAAGGCGAGGCGTGGAGTTACCTGATTTAAAGGGGACGTCAGTATTTATTGCAGCTGGCACAAATGATCCGATTTGTTCCCCGTCAGAATCAGAAGAATTGCGATTGTTATTAGAAAAGGCAAATGCTGATGTGACACTCCATTGGGAAAATAGAGGTCATCAATTAACAGAGGGTGAGGTTCATGCGGCAAGTCTTTGGTATTCATCATTAAAATGATGATAATGATGTAGAGGAAGGGCACTCCTTGTTTAAAACAAGGTTCAATAGGCAAGAAATGATAGCAAAAAGCATTTTCCAAAGGTGAAGAAAAATTGAACAACTACACAAATGAAAACACCGCCAGAAGATATAAAGCTCATGTGAGTATTTTTGGAACCACTCAACTCCATTTAAGAAATCCTTATATTATCGCTTGGTGGTCTGCAGCGTTTCCTGGATTTGGACATATGCTTTTATCTAAATATCTTAGAGGATATGCTTTATTTATTTGGGAAGTCATCGTTAATGTTAATTCCCATCTTAATTCTTCTATGGTCTATTCCTTTCAAGGAAATATCGACATGGCAAAAGAGGTATTGGATACAAGATGGCTTCTCATGTATATTCCTGTGTACATTTTTGGGATTTGGGATAGTTATCGGACAACCGTTGATATGAATAGAGTTTATCTCTTGTCAGAAAGGGAGGACCACCATTTTAATTCATATGCAATTGGAGCATTAGAGATCAATTATCTCGATAAACGAAATCCTCTTCTTGCCGTGATGTGGTCGTTGTTTATCCCTGGTTTAGGTCAGCTCTATATTCATAGAATTATGACAGCTATATTTGTCATCGTTTGGTTAGTTGTATTTCATTATTACTCCCATTTAGCTGAGAGTATTTTCCTTTTAATAATCGGTAATGTAAAAGAAGCTACCTCTGTTTTAAAACCAGAATGGCTCCTTTTTATGCCGTCACTCTACGGATTTGCTACATATGATTCTTATGTTAATACAATTGAAAATAACAAACTTTTTGAAAAAGAGTTAAGAAAACACTTAGCTGAGAATTATCAGTCGGAAGGTTTCCAAATACTAAAAGGGCAAAAAGTGAAGTGATCGATATGCAGCTATTTTCAACATTTGAAACAACAAGCTATTTAGAAATGGCCATTTCAACTTTAGAAAAAAGAGGGATTCCGAAAGAAGACATATTTGCTGTCCCTTTGGATAATAAACAGGAAGATCGTAAATTGTTTGATACCCTGCATCGCTCAGACGGAACTAGCCTAATTGATATTGGAATGGGGCTTGCCACTGCTTTTGCAGTAATTGGAGGAAGTATCGGTTTTAAATTGGCCTGGGGACCGATTTATTGGGGATTGATCGGTGCATTTGCTGGCTTTGTTCTTGGCTTTGTTATTCGACTTTTTTTAGAATTAGTTATAATGAAAAAGAAGAGATTACTAAAAGGAAAACACTCTGAAGTCATCTTAATTATTGATTGTGCAGAATCACAAGCGGAGCTAGTAGAAGAGATACTTTGGAGCCATTTTGCATTAGGAATAGCAAAAGTAAAATAATCGAAACAGACGATCATGAGAGTGATGAGGGAGCTTTTCGAGGAGGAGACGAATATGACAAATAACAAAAGGGTATTGTCACCTGAACAACAAGAAGATTTACTCAGCGTGTTGAAAGTCCGTTTTGAAAAAAACATGAATCGCCATGAAGGTCTTGAATGGGCCAAAATCCAAGCAAAGCTGGAAGCGAATCCAGACAAACTATGGTCTCTTAATGAAATGGAGCAAACTGGCGGGGAGCCAGATGTTGTAGGTTATGATGAAAAAAAGGACGAATACATATTTTATGATTGTTCTGCGGAAAGTCCTAAAGGTCGCAGAAGTGTTTGCTACGACCGTGAAGCCCTGGAGTCTAGGAAAAAACATAAACCAGAAAACAGTGCTATAGATATGGCAACTTCCATGGGTATTGAACTTTTATCAGAAGAACAATATCGAGAATTGCAGAAGCTTGGAAATTTCGATATGAAAACATCGAGCTGGGTACAAACACCATCTGATATTAGAGAACTCGGCGGTGCCCTTTTCTGCGATCGTCGCTATGGGCAAGTCTTCTTGTATCACAACGGTGCTGATTCCTACTATGCTGCCAGAGGGTTCCGTGGTTCGCTAAGGGTGTGAATTTTTCAGGCTTCAGAAATAACTCCTCATCTGGATTAACAGGTGGGGATTTTTTTATGCTTGAATGGTGTTAATCGCTATTTCCCTTTGACTTATCCCGAAATCCAGTTTACAATAATAGTGAATTTTAGAAGCTAAGGAGGATTATTAAAAAATGACCCACGCGATGAGACTTCGATTCCCAACTTTGAACTAGTAATTGAATACGTTCAAAGGCTCTGTTTGTTGATACAGAGTAAACGGGATTAGTCTGTCCTTTTTTAATAATCTTCATTTCATATTGAAGGATCGTTCTCCTCATATTTGTAGCTTCTCCTACTTATTATTGTTGTAGGGATTTTTACTGTTACCATTATGGGGGATCAAAATATGTAATGTGTAGAAAGGTGGCTTGTTCTGCCTTTCTTTATTTTTGTTTAATTCCCCCTTCATTTCTCGAGGTGGGTTATTTGCTGAAGGCTTCTCACAGCTTCCAAATCAAATAAGGATGGGTCTCTTTCCCTTTACTCGCAGATCACAGGCAGATGCTTGTGATTTTTTTGTTTTCAAAAGGAGGAAGAAATCATGACTCAGAAAGAAAAAAGTGCCGAAATGGTTCGAAAAAATATACGAGCTATTAGGTGTTCCCTTTGTAACAGTCCCATGAAGGTAGTAGATTTTAAAAGCCTCATATGTTCAAACAATCATTCGTTTGATTTTGCCAAACAAGGCTATGTGAACATGATGATTCGTTCTACAAATAGTCATTACGACAAAAAGTTATTTGCAGCAAGGCAAAAAATCATTATGGAAAGTAACTTGTATGCATTGCTGCATCAGAAGATTGCAGAGGTTATCAATAAAAGGATACCTCCGTCTAATGATGAGATTCGGATCTTTGATGCGGGGTGTGGAGAAGGTTCGCATTTAAAAAGGATTTTAGATGAATGTAAGAATGAAGCAATGACGGGGATTGGTTTAGATATTTCAAAGGAAGGCATTAGAATGGCGGCAAGACATTACCGGCAATCCATTTGGCTTGTTGGTGATTTAGCCAATTCACCCTTAGCCAATCAATCTTGTCAGGTCATAATGAATATCCTATCACCTGCCAATTATACAGATTTCAAAAGAATTCTAGTTTCTGATGGCCTCATTGTTAAGATTGTTCCCGGTCCTCATTATCTCAAGGAACTTCGGGATGCATGTTTCGATGATACTGACAAACTGGTCTATAAAAATGATAAAACCGTTTCCCTTTTTAAAGAGCATTTTCATCTAGTGGACATGATTCATGTTAGTTATACGACGAGGCTATCGCAATTAGAATTATTGTATTTAGTTCAAATGTCTCCAATCGCCTGGAATTCGAAAAAGGAGCAATTGCATCAATTTATAAATCAAGCTTTTTCCGATATTACCGTAGATTTAGATATTTTGGTCGGAGTAAAAAAGCAGACGAAAGGAGATGGAGCGTAATGGAAAAGGTATGTATTGAATTGGAGAATATTGAAGTATCATTTTTAGATAGAGTAGTATTAAGCATTCCACGACTTGCTGTCCATCAGTTTGACCGGATTGGCATTGTCGGAAAAAACGGAGCTGGTAAGAGCACCCTCTTGAAACTGATGAATGGTCAAATGAAGCCAGAGAACGGGCAAGTGAAACGCTTTATCGATTTTGCTTATTTTGATCAATTAACCATTCCTGAAAAAACAGAGGTAGAATACGAGCTAAAAGGGAAATTGTCTATTCCCGAAACGGAAGTGGAGAGCTTTAGCGGAGGAGAGTTGACAAGGCTGAAGCTAGCACAGCTTTTTTCTAATTACCATGAAGGGTTGCTCATTGATGAGCCAACCACCCATCTTGATACAGAAGGGATCCAATTTTTTATTGAGGAATTGACTTATTATTACGGTGCTCTTGTGCTTGTGAGTCATGACCGATTTGTATTAGACAAATTGGTAACAAAAATTTGGGAAGTGGAAGATGGAATAGTCACCGAATATACAGGGAATTATTCGGACTATGTTGTACAAAAGGAACTGCAGAAAAGGCAGCAACAGGATCAGCATGAAAAATATCTAAAAGAGAAAACCCGTCTGATCAAAGCTGCAGAAGAAAAAATGAAGAAGGCTGAGAAAATTACACAGGCGAATGGACGCATGTCCAAAAAGGAAACAAAAGCAAAGGCGAATAAGATGTTTATGACCAAGTCAAAGGATACGAGCCAAAAGGCGGTTCAACGAGCGGCAAAAGCGATAGAGCAGAGAGTGGAACAGCTTGAAGCGGTGGAGGCTCCGAAAGAGGAGCAAATGATTCATTTTCATCAATCGAATGCTCTTCAATTACACAATAAATTCCCGATTATGGCAGATCGCCTAACTCTAAAAGCGGGGGAGAAGATCCTCCTTGAAGAAGCTAGCTTCCAGTTCCCGTTAGGCCAAACCATTGCCATTACTGGAAAGAATGGTTCTGGGAAAACAACATTGCTTCGCCACATCCTGAATCGGGGTGATGGGGTGACTTTGTCTCCAAAAGTGGTTATTGGGGCATATGAACAGATGGATTATCAATTTACAATGGATGAATCGGTCCTCGGCTATATGAAAGAAAGGAGCGATTATGATGAAAGGAAAATTCGTTCCGTCCTGCATTCTATGGGTTTTACAGGCAATGATGTGAAAAAGAATGTCCGCCATTTAAGTGGTGGGGAGGCCATTCGACTAGTTTTGTGTCAGTTGTTCTTAGGAAGATATAATGTGCTCGTTTTGGATGAACCGACAAACTTCTTAGATGTTTACTGTATTGAAGCGCTGGAACGATTCATAAAAGCGTATGAGGGAACGATTCTCCTTGTCTCCCATGATCGTACTTTTATTGATCGAGTGGCTGATTGTGTCTATGTTATTGAAGATAAAAAATTGCATGCAATGAACAATCCCTAAATGAGGGATTGCGGCTGTTTTAATTTTGGCTGGATCCAATGTGATCCAGCCTTTTTTGTAGAAGACAGGGATCCCTGCAAAGTTTGTATATGTTCAGAGAAAATGGAAAAACTCTTACTACCAAAAAGCAATAACTATCTTATCGTATAGGGGCTGTTTATGATACATGCTGCTGGAGCATTGGATCCTTTTAGCCATGTGGTTGGTTGGTATTATTGGCTTTCTACTGTTGATTCCACGAAAAGATCACCGAGTGGGTATTATCGCATTTATGGTTTTTCAAGCAATCATTTGGCTTTGTGATATGCCCTCATTTAAATATGATTTGTTAAGTGCTCCTGTACGACTCTTACCAAAAGCAACAAATCTCGCACTTACCATTAATTATATTTTTTATCCCGTATTATTTTCCATATATTACATTCATAGACGGGTGAAGGGAAGTCTATGGTCTAAATTTCTGTACTTTTTTGTTTGGGTTTCTGCTGTCACGTTGTTTGATATGGTGATTGAGAGATACACAGATTTATTGGAGTATGGTTTTCTGACTTGGTATGGGATGTGGGGATACATTAGCTTCCTCTTTTATGTAAGTCAGGTCTGCTGTAATAGATTTTTTAAAGATAAATCCTCTCCTCAAGCAGAGCGGTGGGCGACCGAATGAGAATGGAATGGTGGATCCTCATATCCGTGTTTGCGATCGCGACAAGTATCCTTGTTTTCATCCCGAAAAATAAAATGCGGCTTGCTGTTGTGGCTTTTTTGGCTACGCAGGTTATTACTTTTCTAATCGGCTTAGTCGTCGTAGAATTGGGGCTGCTTGCCTATCCTGTTCGGTTATTTGCATCTGTGAATCGGACTAGCTTCACGTACGAGTATTATGCTTTTCCAGTCGTATGTGCGGCCTTTAACGTATGGTATCCCCATAATCAGGGCAAGACCATTCAATTGGGATATTATGTTGGTTTTGTCTCTATATTAACGGCTATTGAAGTTATTATCGAAAAATATACGGATCTCATCGAGTACATACACTGGGAATGGTATATTACTTGGGTGACAATAGGTATTGCGTTATTTGTAGTACATCAATTTTGTAAGTGGTTCTTTGCAAAAGAATAATAATAAAATTCCATATAGATACTTAAGTGTATGTGTTACCTTTCTAAATAATATAGCTGTGGCTTGCGGTTTCTATCCAAAAAGGCAATAATTAGTTTTGAAAGTCGAAAAAAGAGAGGTACATATATGGATTTAATTCGGGGACTGATCAGTTTTATTCTTCATATTGATGAACATCTTGTAGAAATTATTGATATCTTTGGTGGATGGTCATACATTATTTTATTTTTAATTGTTTTTGTAGAGACAGGAGTAGTGATCTTCCCGTTTTTACCTGGGGATTCATTATTATTTGCAAGTGGTGCCTTTGCTGCATTAGGATCCTTTCACTTCTTATTATTGATAGTAGTATTTTTTGCAGCCGCAGTTGCTGGTGATACCGTGAATTACCATATCGGAAAAAAGATTGGAACATCGATCCCTCCCGATAGTTGGCTTGGTAAGATGATTAATCGGGAAAAGATGGAAAAAGCGGAAGCGTTTTTTAATAAACATGGTGGAAAGACGATTGTGATTGCTCGCTTTATGCCTTTTATTCGAACGTTTATTCCATTCGTTGCGGGAGCAAGCCGCATGAATTATCGCTATTTCCTTGTTTACAATGTAGTTGGTGCAGCATTGTGGGTGGGCATTTGTACAACGGCAGGCTATCTATTCGGTAATATTCCCATTATTAAAGAAAACTTCTCGACGGTTATTTTGCTTATTATTTTCGTTTCCGTTCTTCCAGCGATCATTGGTTATCTTAAATCGAAGCTGGATAATAGAGCAAGTGGGAAACGCTGAGGATTTTACCCGAATATTTATTCTATGAAGGCATACGGATCGAAGGGCTAAGCTCTACTCGTAGATGAAGGGAGGCTCAGCTCTTCGATTTTTCTAATTTCATAGAACTTGCGAGGGGAGGTACCTAAGTTATTTCCCAACCCCATGATGAACAGCTGTCTCTTTGGTAAAAACGGCCTCCCTCTTCCCTCTATAATTCACAATAATGATTCCAAAAGTCACTAATGCCAGTGCAGCTAGAATGAATAGGTTAAATTTCTCGCCTGGAATGAAGAAGGCAGATAGGGTTGCACCAAAGAGCGGAGTGAGGAAATTATAGATGCTGATTTCTCCAGCCTTGTTATATTTCAAAATCGCTGTCCATAAGGTGAACGCTACTGCCGATAACAAGGCAGCGTAAAGGATAAGTCCCCAACCGAAGGGTGTAAAAACGATTGCGCCTTGGCTGAGCTGTGGGACTCCGATGATTAGCAATACAATCGCACCAATCGTTAACTGCCATCCAGTTAGAGTAATTGGATGGATACCGATCGCAAGCTGTTTTGTCATGATCGTCGTAATGGCCGTTGTCACTCCTGCCAAAATCATAAATCCTTCTCCCGTTATATGGAATTGAAATTGAAGCTCTTGCCCCCAGTTCGCCACAATAATTCCAGCAAACCCAACTAAGATTCCAATCGATTTTTGCCAATTGAGCTTGTCATTTTGATAGAAAAAGTGAGCTAGAATAATCGCTAGAAAGATACCGCTCGAATTAAGGATAGATCCTTGCATGCCACTGACTTTTGATAACCCGACATAGAAGAAGTAATACTGGACAGCTGTTTGGCTAATCCCGAATACGACTAAGATCGGGATTTGTTCTTTCTTTACTTTTACTTGCTGGGGATTCTTCATGAGAAGAAATCCAAGAATGATAAGACCAGCCAGCAAAAATCGAATTCCCGCAAAAACAATTTGAGCACTTGTATCTCCCGCTGCAATCTGAAGCTCCGAAAAACCTATTTTTAATACAGGAAAGGCACTTCCCCAAAGCAATGTACAAAGAGTCGCAAGCCCCATTACGCCCCATTTATTTTCAAAAATACTTTTCAAAAAAATCTAACTCCCTATAATGATGTCATATTTTTTGCCACATGTATCCGGTATAAATTAATGGTTCAGCTACTAGACGGATATGATTATTATGAATCACTTTTTCACAAAAACCTAGAAATAAGTATTCGGGAAAATAAGGGATGAACGAACGATTATTGAATATAGTATTAGTCCTATTTCATATATTTTTGAGGAGAAGCTGGAAGTTCGTTATAATATGGATAACGCTAGTTGATGAACTCGGAGGATGGAGATCATGAGTGATGGAGTGAAGTTAAGACCATTAGAAAGAGTTGATTTAGGATTTGTCCATAAACTAAACATCAATGCCAACATTATGTCCTACTGGTTTGAAGAGCCTTACGAGGCTTTTGTTGAACTGCAGGATCTGTATGACAAGCATATTCATGATCAGGGAGAACGACGATTTATTGTGGAAAGCGCCGGTGAAATGGTTGGGCTTGTTGAGCTCGTTGAAATTGACTATATCCACCGGAGGGCCGAATTCCAAATTATCATTGATCCAAAGCATCAAGGCCACGGCTATGCCAAGGCTGCGACCAAGCTTGCCATGAATTATGCATTTTCCGTATTAAACCTATATAAACTGTATTTAATTGTTGATAAAAATAATGAAAAGGCCATTCATATTTATAAAAAGCTTGGGTTCCAATTTGAAGGAGAATTGATTGACGAGTTTTTTGTAGATGGTGAATACCATAATGCAATCAGAATGTGCCTTTTTCAGCATCAATACATAGGTAATTCTTCAAATGAGTGAAGAAAAAAATTGTATAGAAGATAAATATCAGGGAACGATATGAGGGGTAAATTAAGTGTTTTTAATACAGTCTTGGGAAATCAAAGGAGTTGGATAAGTTGTCAAATGTTAAACTAGCAGTCATTTTCTATAGTATGGGTGGGACCAATTTTCAATTAGCCAAATGGGCGGAAGAAGGGGCCAAAGAGGCAGGTGCTGAGGTTAGAGTGTTAAAGGTGCAGGAATTAGCACCAGAGTCGGTGATCCAAGGAAATGAAGCATGGAAAGCAACGGTTGAGGCAACGAAAGACGTACCTGTTGCCGCCTCCGATGATCTAGAATGGGCAGATGCGATTATCTTCAGTGTCCCGACCCGTTTCGGAAATATGCCATCCCAGATGAAACAGTTCCTTGATATTCAAGGAGGGCTATGGGCCACAGGTAAGACCGTGAACAAGGTTGTAAGTGCGATGACTTCTGCACAAAATCCACATGGTGGCCAAGAAGCGACATTATTGTCTTTATATACTTCGATGATGCATTGGGGTGCCATCATTGCGACACCTGGTTATACAGATCCTGTCATTTTTGGAGCCGGGGGAAATCCCTATGGGACGAGTGTAACCGTTGGACAGGACGGGAAGATGATTGAAAATGTTGAGAGTGCGGTCAAACATCAAGCGAAACGTACCGTTACAGTCGCAGAATGGGTGAAGAAAGGCAACGCATAAATTCAGACAGAGCCAATCGAAAAAACATTCGATTGGCTTTTATTGTTAATAAAGGTTACAAAACTGTAAGAATGGAAGAAAAAATTGTAAGGAAAGGTTATGGTTGCCGCCTTTCGTTTCTTTTATAGTAGGCTTATAAGATAAACGAAGGATGGATGAAATGGAAAATCAGGTTGTTTTAGAAGCTGCTAATATCAAAAAGGTGTTTGGAGCGAAGGGTAATCTTTATACAGCATTGGATGGCATTGAGCTAGAGGTGTTTAAGGGAGAATTCGTAGGCATCATGGGGCCATCAGGAGCAGGGAAATCGACTCTATTAAATGTGTTATCAACGATTGATGCACCTACATCAGGTAAGATTACCATAGATGGACAAAACATTCTTACATTAAAGGAAGAAGATTTAGCGGATTTTCGTAGAGACCAACTAGGGTTTATTTTTCAAGATTACAACTTAATTGACACATTAACTGTGAAGGAAAATATCATTCTTCCACTTTCCTTAGCGAATGTGCCGCCTTATGAAATCGAGAAAAGGGTAGAGAGAGTAGCGAAATCCCTTGGGATTGAAAATATTTTACCATCCTATCCTTCTAACATTTCGGGAGGGCAGAAGCAAAGAACGGCAACGGCACGAGCGATTATTACAAATCCAAGCTTAATATTTGCCGATGAGCCTACAGGGGCACTGGATTCCAAATCTGCCTACATGCTGCTTGGTATTCTTGCTGAGTTAAACAAACAAGAGAGAGCTACGATCTTAATGGTCACCCATGATGCCTATGCAGCAAGCTTTAGCAGCCGTGTCCTATTTATTAAGGATGGATCCATTTTTACTGAAATAAGGAAGGGTGACAACAGCCGCAAGCAATTCTTCGGGCAAATCATTGATATCCTCGCAACCCTCGGGGGAGGTGGGCATCATGACGTTATTTAGCCTTGCAAAAAAGAATATTAAATTAAATACGAAGCATTATCTATTATATTTTTATCCAATGGTTTTCAGCATGGTCATTTACTTCACATTTGTTTCACTTCAGTATAATAAGCAAATTAACGAGTCTGCAACGGCCCTTGGAAAGGTGGAGCCAGCATTTCTAGCAGCATCTGTAGTATTGCTGCTGTTTTCAGCAATTTTTATATGGTATTCCAATGATTTCTTTATAAGAAAACGGAAAAAAGAGGTTGCCCTATATTCTTTATTTGGAATGCGGAAAAAGCAAGTCGCTCAGCTTTTATTCTATGAGAATTTTATCATGGGAATCGTTGCGCTCGGGATAGGCATGGGAATTGGCATCTTTCTTTCTAAGCTATTTACGATGCTGCTCATTAAGCTGATGGGTTTCTCCGTTATTGCAAATTTTGAAGTATCTGCCATTGCGATCGTTCAAACATTGGTCGTTTTCATCGTAATTATTATCGTGACCTCCATCCATAATTATCGGATGATTTACCGTTATTCATTATTGGATCTGCTTAAAGCTGAAAAGCAGGGAGAAAAACAGCTAAAGGTTTCGAAGATAGCTGCAATTACAGCATTAATAGCTCTTCTCGTTGGATATTCTATTTTGCTTCAACCAAGTGATTCTGCTATATACAAGGAATTTGGCTTCAAAGCCGTCTTATTTTCCTTGCTCATGATTCTAATTGGGACTTTTCTTTTTATTCGTTCGGTATTCGCTGTATTTTTGGAAAGGATCATGAAAGTCAAAGGGCTTTATTTGAAGGGCACGAATTTAATTAGTGTTTCCCATTTGCGCTTTCGAATGAAGGGGAACATGCTTATTCTGTCGATGATTGCCTTATTAAGCACGGTGACACTTTTTGTTTTGGGAGCCATTTGGGCTGTCCAGCAAAACATCACGGCCGTGGCGGAGGACAATTATCCGTTAAGTCTTATGTATACATCGGAAAATAAAGAGATCGATGAAAAAATTGCAAGGTTCATTCACGATAGCAAACAACATGAAATTATTTTTTCGGATCGCATTGAGTATTTGCAGGTTGAAGGGGACCTCTCGGAAACAGGAAGATGGCCCGATCAATTCCCAGTGATCCTATTATCAGAGAAGGATTATCAGCAATTAGCTGAAAAGCTGGGTAATGACCATGTAGGTGTTGAAAAAAATCAAGCCATCGTCTTTAGTGATGGAAATTTGAATCAGCATAATGACCCTTATACTGGAAAAATGGTGACGATTGAGGATCATAGGTTCACGATTAGCAAATATGTAGATAAACCAGTACTAAATCAAGGCTATTATAGTTTTCCAATGGTCATCAATAATGAAGACTATGCGCAGCTGAAAGAGCAAACCATCGCGAAAGAAATGCAAGTCTATAAAGTGAAAAATGAAAAATCAATGGAATCTGTGATGAAGGAGATTGAAGAAATAGTTTTTCAAGATAGTAACGTAGATAGAAGCTCCATGATATTCTCTTCCTTTTTTCAGGAATATCAAAAAGGTGTCGAAACGTATGGCCTTCTTATTTTTATAGGTGGTTTTTTAGGGATTGTCTTTTTACTCGCCACCGGTAGTATGCTGCATTACAAGCAACTGACCGAAGCGACTATGGATCAAGGGCGATATGATGTCCTTCGAAAAATTGGCATGAACCGAAAGCAAATTCAAGCTACCATTGCCAAACAATTATTGCCTGTCTTTTTACTGCCTATGGTGATTGCCATTCCTAATAGCTCATTCTTAATTGTGGCACTTGCTAGGTTTACAGAAATGAATATGCTACTTCCATTTATAAGTATCATCATCCTGTATTTGGCTATTTATTTGATTTACTATTTTATTACACTAAGAAAATATTATTCCATCGTGGAAAGGACGTGACGTGGTGCCACGTCCTTTTTTTATCGGGTGAATTCTTCCCGTAACATTTGAACGGTTTTTGAGAAACAGATGGAAGCTTCGGTATAGCTTCCTTCCTGCGATTGAAGGGAAAGCTGGTGCCCTAATTTGTCGGCTATTTTATTGGCTAAGTATAATCCCATTCCCGTTGATGAGGCCACCTGTCTGCCGTTTTTACCTGTAAAGCCCTTCTGAAATACCCTTGGCACATCTTCCGCAGGAATACCGATTCCGTTATCACGAATGGTTATTCTTTTTTCATTTTGATCGATGTGAATGACTATTTCCCCACCAACTGGTGTGTATTTTAAGGAGTTCGACAAGAACTGATCGAGGATAAAAATAAGTCCCTTTTTATCCGACAAGACCTCTAAAGAGGAAAAGGATAATTGCAGTCTTATTTTTTTTGAAAAAAACAATCTCCGGTTCTTCTTAATGACCTCCTTGATGATCTGTTCGACATCCATTTCTTGAATAAAATAATCTTTACTAAAATCACTCGTTCGATTGAAATAAAGGGCTTGTTCAACTAAATGCTCAATTTTCTCTATTTCTTCTTCCAGACTGCCAATTTTCTGGTCCGTTTCAATCATCATTTTGCTTACGGAGATTGGCGTTTTTATCTCATGAACCCAGGAGGTTATGTATTCATGCCATTCTTTTTGCTCATTCTGTATTTGTTCAAGCCTTTGCTCGTATTGTCTTTTGTGAATGTTTAATAGTACGATATAGGATTTCTCTTCGAATGAGTGAACTTGGGAAGGCTCTAAAATAGTTCCAGTTTCCACCTTTTCTTTTATTTCACGAAGGAATCCTTTTTTTCTCCGGTAATCAAAGACAAGATAAGATGAAAAAAGGATGGCCAGTATGAGCAATAAATACAACAGGTTGCTTATATGAATATGGACGTTTGGATCGAGCCATATAATGATGGTTGTAATGGATAGTGCCAAGAAAAAAGTGAGCAAAAGCAGGCGACTATCGCGAAGGTAGTTTTTCCATTTCATTGCAATAAATATCCTTGTCTTTTCTTCGTTGTAATGGCGTCTCCAGCCCCGATTTCCTCCAGCTTTTTTCGCAGTCGATTGACGTTTACAGTAAGGGTATTGTCATCGATAAATTGTTCATCCTCCCATAATGACCGCATGATTTCATCCCTAGAAATAATTTGACCGGACTTTTTCATCAAGAGATAAAGGATTTGAAACTCATTTTTGGTAAGAGATGCTTTTTTACTCTGGCATTCGACAAAGGAATTCTGCAGGTTCAGGGTAAGCTCCCCAGCCGTAAGTAGCTCCTTGTCTAAATTTTGAATAGAGCTGGATCTTCTTAAGACGGCATTCATTTTTGCCACCAACACTTCTAGTGAAAACGGCTTTTGGATATAGTCATCTCCCCCCATATTCATCGCAATGACAATGTCCATACTTTGCGAACGCGATGAAATGAAGATAATCGGTACATCTGAAAGCTGGCGGAGCTTACTGCACCAATAAAAACCATCCTGAACGGGGAGGTTGATATCCAGAAGAATGATATGTGGACTTTCCTTTTCCGCTATGTGATCGATATGCTCGAAGTCTTCAACCAAAACGGGTTGAAAATTCCATTTTGTTAAGTATTGCCCCATTAAGGTTCTCAATTTATGATCATCTTCAATTATTAACACCTTGTACATGTTCATCACCTACGTTTTAGTATACAGAAAAGGGGAAATTTAGACCAAAAAAATACCCCGAAGGGTAGAAAAAAAGACAGGTTAATAAAATATTTTAGTAAGGGTGGTGTCTGTTACAGCCATCTATTTCTTCTGTGTATAGGTCGACAATGTGGGCGTCGTGGATCGCGCCCACAATCATATTCCTCTACAATATTTTTATTCTCAACAGATTGTGTAACGGGGTAGAAATGTTCAATTCTAGTAATGTTTCTGTTTAGGTTGACAATCCCTTGTCCGGAACAAAATTTCCTATATAATAAGGGTAAGACCATCGGGAAGTAGCTCAGCTTGGTAGAGCACTAGCATGGGGTGCTAGGGGTCGCAGGTTCGAATCCTGTCTTCCCGACTTATTATAGGGGACTGCCTGAAAAAACCCCTCAAAAAGCAAGTGGAGGAAAACATTCGTTTTCTCCACTTGCTTTTTTGAGATCCTCTGAAAGTAGCTGGAGGAAACCTACTACTTTCAGGATGTTGTGGGCAATGCCATAATCTAAGCTCCAGATAGGGTATACCTTGTACCTTTTTTACGCTCGGGCAGTACCCAATAGCCCTTATTGGGTAGCTATTTGAATTTCCTTACCCATAAATACTCGATCTCTATTACACAGTATTTTTGTAATATCAAATATAAAAGGCTATCTAAAAAATGGGGTAACTGTATTAGGAAAAGCGTGTTTGGGACTTTTCTGACAGCTCCCTTTTTTTACATTTGGCTTAGTTCCTGATCGAATAGCAGCTTCTGATGTTCAATAATGTTGATGGCTTGGTCAGAGACACTGCTTAATTCTCTGTAAAGCTCTTTGGATGATTGTTCATCCCCTTCTTTCACCTCTTGATAAATTTTTTCAACTAATTGTCTTCTTCTGTGCCCAATCTCCCTTAATTTGTCTCCTAACTGTTCAAGCTGCTGAAAGTTCATTAGAAAGTTTCCTCCAATTTGTTTTTATGTTTATTATGTTCCCTTATTTTGAAGGATAGTCCTTTCTGGATGGAATGTGGGGAAGATAGGAGTTATTCCCTACTGATCAAGGCAGGATCAGACCTCATGATATTTCGAATTCCAAAATTATATATCCTACTGTGGTAGGAAATATTAAACCTATGATGATGGTAATGGGGCAATAAGAGCGATGCCATCTAGGAATAACTTAGAGAGGGGCTAGAAAAATGTGGCAAGTCCGAAGGAAACCTTGTTATGGAGTATTGCGCTGCCTGGATTTGGGCAATTTTTGAATGGGAGACTCGTCAAAGGAATCGTTCTCTTAATATTGGAGTTTGTCATCAACGTTCAGGGAAATTTCAATGAAATTATTCGGTTAAGCTTTCTTGGAGAAACGGAACATGCTATTGAACAAGCCAACTATCAGTGGTTAATGTTTTATCCTTGCCTGTATTTTTATGCTATGTGGGATGCGTGGAAGGACGCAGGAGGGGGAAAAGAGCGTTGTTCCTTTCTTCCATTTGTCATGTCCGCTTATTTTGTCACGGTTGGATGTATTTATTCTTCCCAGGTTCGTTTGTTTGGTGTGTTATTGGGTCCAGTTTGGCTCCCAATTTTATGTGTGATACCAGGCGTATTCATTGGTCTAGTGCTACAAAAACTTCTTACGGAAAGGTCAAGAATAGCCTAAGGAAATTAATGAATTGGGGAAAAAGTGCCTGGTCAATCATCAAAATGAGACTAGGCACTTATTTTTATTGGCTATTTTCGAAAGGAATATGGTTTTGGTATTTTAGAAAATCCAGATTGCAATAATGGTTGATGCAATCAACCCAATGATAACAGGCAGGAAGCTCTTTCTTACGAGCTCCATTACCGAAACTTTCGCAAATCCTGCCACAGCAACCAATGAGGACCAGGCAACGAGCGTTCCGCCTCCAACCCATATGGCCCCCATCTGACCAATGGCCCCTAATGTCTCCACATCCACTCCGACACTGTCACCCAATGCTCCTGATAGTGAACCCACTAATGGTAACCCGGAGAATCCTGATCCGTCTAACCCCGTAATCATCCCAATTAAAAGGATGCCGAAGCTAGCCAGAAGTGAGCTTTCCGGTATATATTGTTGGCCTGCAACGACTAAGTCAAATAGGAAAGAGGGCATTTCATCTGCATTTGTCCCTAGTATTTTCGCTGCTAATTCGCTGCTACCCATGAAGAAGAAACCTGCTATAGGAATGACGGGTCCCATCGCTTTGAAGGCGAAGAGGAACCCTTTGACGATATGATCACTAACATTGTTGAGAGAGGTCCGCAAATTCTTGAACATGCTGGCGATGATGAGGAGAATACAAGAGGCTCCACCAATCAGCGCTGCTCCTGTACCACCTTCAATGGATGGGAGGACATCAGAGAATTTTGCAAGGGCCATATACCCGATGATGATCAGGAATGTCAGAGGAACAAGAACAGCAAAGAGTAAGCTGAATTTGCTTTTTTGTGTGAGCTTTTCATCTAAATCTTCATCAACCTGGCTGTTTTCCCCTGACTGCTCCCAGGTAATCAAATGCTGATTAGAAGGCTGTAGAATATGTTTTCTCAGAGAAATATACGCTATTACAATTGCGACAATTCCTGTGATAATGGAGAGGACAAAAGCGCGGTCAGCTACCAAACTAACATCTGCCCCAGCGGCTGTTGCGGTTAAAGTGGGGGCGATTTGAATGACATAGTCTGAGGAGAGAGCCATTCCTTGACCAGCTAGAGAAATGGCAATTGCGGCACCAATCGGTGGCAGCCCATTTCTTACTGCTACAGGAACTAGCAATGCACCAACTAATGGGACAGCAGGGGTTGGCCAGAAGAACAAAGAGATGGCATAGGTAACAAAAATAATGACCCAGAAGGAAATATGTCCATTTTTCATGACCTTTTGAAAAGGTGTGATCATTTGTTGATCGGACCCTAGTGATTTGAGTGAATGAAGTAAGGCCGTCATGATGGCGATGATGAGAAAGATATTAAATAATTCTCCAGCGGCAGTCAAACTTGCATTAAAGATCGTTTGCAATCCAGCTGTAAAGGAATCTGTATATATCCAGCCGACCAAGAATGAGACGATAATCGAAGGAACAACTACATTTTGGCGAAAAAGCATCGTGAGAATAATGATGACAGTACCAGCCAAATACATCCAATGTGCTGCAGTAAGCTCCATGTAAAGAACTCCCTTCAAGCAAAATAAAAACTTTGTAACATAAGATATGCTTTCGTATGGGCTTTGGTGAGACACTATAAGTAATAGAAGGGATTTCTTTAAATAGAGATCCTTTTTTCATTTCATTGGAATGACTTTGCTAATTCAATCTATATATTGATAAGGAGGGAAGATGGAGGTGATCGTTTGAATATTATTGGGAAAAGTGTGATTCGAAAAGAAGCCTTTGACAAGGTAACAGGGAGGGCAAAGTATACAGCTGATGAGCTTTCTGGCCCCTCTCTCCATGCAAGAATTGTAACAAGTCCGTATGGTCATGCAAGGATCCTTTCCATTGATGATTCACTGGCTAGAGAAATACCTGGGGTGCGGGCAATCATTGTAGGCAGCCATGATTTCCCTCTTACAGGAGAGGAAATTAGGGATCGACCTCCGCTTGCGGTCGATAAAGTTCGTTACTATGGGGAGCCGGTTGCTCTTGTTGTGGCAGATCGATATGAAATTGCCAAGAAAGCCGCAGATCTAATTGAGGTCAAGTATGAACTACTTCCAGTCATCAATTCTCCAACGCAAGCCCTAAAAGAAGATGCTCCTATACTCCATCCAAACCTAATGTCCTATGAAAAATTAGGAACTGCCTATCCTATCGCCCATTCAAATATATCGAATGTCACCAAAATTCGTAAAGGAAATATAGAAAACGGCTGGAGCCAGTCGGAGGTTTCAGTAGAAGCAACCTATGGATTCTCTCCTTCTAGTCACTCGGCTATGGAAACGAGAGCTGCTACAGCGGAAATCAAGCCAGATGGTTATGTGCATATCACGACTTCCTCACAGGCTCCCTTTATGGTCAAAAGATTAATGGGCATCTATTTTGGGATAGACATTGGAAAAATCATTGTCGAGACCCCTTTGGTCGGAGGAGCATATGGAGGAAAGGCCCCAATTCAATGGGAAGTTCTCGCCTATCTAGCCTCTCGGGCAGTTGGCGGGAGACGGGTAAAAATTGTTTATACGAGAGAAGAGGATTTGACAACCGCTCCATGCCATGTGGGATTAGAAGCATTGGTCAAGATTGGTTGTACAATGGAAGGTATGATTACTGCCGCAGAAATGGTGTATTGGTTTGATGGGGGTGCTTATTCCGATAAGGCAATCGATGTTAGCCGCGCGGGTGGAGTGGATTGTATAGGCCCTTACAATATTGACAATGTTTGGTGTGATTCACTATGTGTATACACGAATCATCCTTATGGCACCCCATTTAGGGGATTTGGCCATTCTGAGGTGCTCTTTGCCTTTGAACGAACGATGGATATGCTGGCAAAGAAGATTGGAATGGATCCACTTGAATTCAGGAAAAGGAATTCAATCCTACCAGGGGACACAACACCTACACAGGTAGTATTAAACAAAAATACGGTTGGGTATCTACCGCCCTGCATCGATCGCTTGAAGGATTTGTTGGATTGGGATCAGGGAGAAATAACAGAGGTAGATGACAGAAGGATACGAGTAAAAGGGATCGCCTGCAGCTGGAAAACCTCTACGATTGATACGGATGCAAGCTCAGGTGTGATTATTACTTTTAACTCAGATGGAAGCATGAACTTAATGTCGGGGGTCGTGGAAATCGGAACGGGTACGAAGACGATACTCGCTCAAATTCTAGCGGAAAGAATGAAAATGGACGTCGATCAAATTCATGTAAAAATGGATGTCCATACCCAAACAACACCAGAGCACTGGAAAACAGTCGCAAGCAGGGGCGTCTTTATGGCGGGGCGAGCGGTGCTAGAAGCAGCGGAGGATGTCATTCGACAGATTAAAGATGTCGCCGCCTGTGTATTAAGAACCTCAACCGAGGATCTGGAGGTCGCCTTTGGAAGAGTGTTCTTAAAGGATGAACCAGAGGTTGGATTAATGCTGAAGGATGTTGTGTATGGCTATAAATTTCCAAATGGAAATTCAATTGGTGGCCAAATTGTGGGCTATGGAAACTATATTCTTAGAAGAATGACCTATCTAGATCCTGAAACGGGTGCTGGTCAGCCTGGACCAGAGTGGACCGTGGCGGCTCATGGTGTTGAAGTAGAATATGATAAAAGGGATTTTACCTATAAGTTGGTGAGAGCTGCAACCGTAGTGGATATTGGAGTAGTCTTGAATCATAAAGCGGCACTTGGTCAGGTGATGGGGGCAATGAGCATGGGATTGGCCTTTGCAGAACGGCAAGAAATAAGATTACCGTTGGTGGAAATATATGTGGTACGATTTTCTACCGTGAAGCTGTCCTGCCATTTTTACTTACGGATAGTTTAGTATTAGTGGCCGGTCATAGGGGGCTTCGCTCTGTTCCGATTAACGAAATCTTTCAGGAACAGCTTTTGCTGGAGTCGGGTGAGCTGCTTGTGCAAATGGTGACAAACCGGGCTTATCTTGAACAACCATTTGTCAGCATCAAGCGTAGAAGGCAATGGGACACCGGTTACCCACTCATTACCGTTGCCGCTCTTAAGGTTGGTCAGGAAATAAGGGTGGCAATCAGCGGTCTTACCGATTTTCCTTTTAGAGCGAAGCAAATTGAAGGTGCACTGAATAGAAGGGATCTTTCCGATGAACAAAGAATCGAGCTTGCACTTCATAGCTTAGACGTACTAATTTTGAATGATACGGAGGGATCTTCCCAATATCGCTTATTTGTGTTAAAGAATACCCTTCATGATGTGTTGCATGAGTTGGGAGGATAGGGAGATGAAGAGTTCGGATTCAGTCAGAGTAAGTACCACCCTCTTGATAAATGGGGAGAAAAGAGCTGTGACTTTTCGAAATGCCGACGTTCTTTTAGATGTATTGCGGTATCAATTAGGGTTAACGGGAGCAAAGCCGGGCTGTCTCAATGGTGATTGTGGGGCGTGTACGGTCAATATAGATGGGGCAGCTCAGAAATCCTGTCTTATGTTGGCGGTCGAAGCAATCGGAAAAGAAATTCTAACAATAGAGGGATTAAATGCTCCAATCCAAGGGGCGTTTGTCGATCAGTTTGCTTTTCAATGTGGCTATTGTACATCTGGTTTTATTATGAATGCTCATTCTTTGATAGAAACGAAGAAGAACCCTTCCGATGAAGAAATAACGGCCTGGCTCGAATCGAATATTTGTCGCTGTACAGGATATATGGAAATTGAAAAGGCAGTGAAATCCGTGATTCACTTGCCTAAAGGGCCATAGAAGCGGGAGGTCGTGAGAATGGTACAGGATGATTTCGGTATCATCGAGTTGGCCATGAAGAACATCAAGCCGTGTGTGCTAGCCACGATCATTCATGTCGAGGGAACGGCTTATTTAAAGGAAGGGACCTCAATGTTATTTTTTGAGGATGGCAGCAAAATGGGCCTTATTAGCCCTGGCTGTCTTGAGGAGGATTTGAGCCATCGGGCCCAAGAGGTATTGAAAAATGGAATGAGCCATACGGTTATGTATGATTTAAAGATAACGGATGAGGAAACATGGGAATTAGAGATGGGCTGTGGAGGAACTCTTTATATTTTGTTGGAGCCCGTGAATAAACGCTTAAAGGGACATTTACAGCAGGTCCATGAGCAGTTATCGATGGGCAGAGAGGTCCTTCATCTAAAGAAATTAAACGGGGATTTTCAAGTAGAATCCTCGGGGTATTTTGCGAACGCTGGTAAGTATTTTGGCGATAACGACCGTGGGCTTTTGGCATATCAAAAAAAGGGTACTCAATCGGGAACTGATTTATCAGATTTCGTTTACTCCCATGTTTTTACACCAAGAAAACGATTGTTTGTCTTTGGAGCGGGAGAGGATGCGAGGCCGCTGGTTGAATTGGCGGCCCAGATTGGTTTTTCCGTCATGGTCTGTGATTGGCGCGAATCCCTTTGTAACGAAAGGCATTTTCCGAAGGCGGAGCAGTGTCTTTTAGGCTTTCCCCATGATATTTTTCAAAGGATCCATTTCCGACAAGAGGATTATGTGATTGTCATGACTCACAATCTTTTTCGGGATCAGGAGATCGTAGCTTTCCTCCTGGACCAGAAGCTGACCTACTTAGGGATATTGGGTTCCACGGAAAGAATACAGCGTTTGTTGGGGCAAAGGCAAATTCCATCTTGGGTCTCGGCTCCTATTGGGTTAGCGATTGGCGCTCGTGGAGCGACGGAGATTGCGGTCAGCATCCTAGCAGAACTCATCTCGATTAAAAGGGGACATCATTCTTGAAAATCGTAGGGATTTATCTTGCTGCGGGACAAAGCAGAAGAATGGGCACCGATAAATTGATGTTGAAGCTTGGTAATTCTTATTTAGGCTCAGTGGCCTTAAAGGCAGCTCTTGAATCTTTGATCGATCATGTCCTGGTTATCACAAAAAAGGGTGATTCCTTATGTTGGCTGCACCCTCATCTGTCATCAGGCAACTGGTCGAATATTGTTTCGCAAGAAAGCGCAAAAGGCCTGTCCTATTCCATCAAAGCTGGCATAAGTGAAGCAATAAGGATGAAGGCAGATGGAGCAATCATTCTATTAGCCGATCAACCCTTTGTAACAGTACAGATGCTCAACGATCTTGTGAGTGCCTTTCGAAAGGATGGTTCTAAGTATTTTTTCGGATATTGCTTGAATGATAGAATTCGTCCTCCTATTTTATTTTCAAGTGCTTTTTTTCCAGAATTTATGAAATTACAAGGAGATGTAGGGGCAAGGGGACTCATAAGGGGAGTACACAAAGAAAGAGGTAGCCTATTGGAGACAGAAGCGGCAAAATGCTTTTGGGATGTGGATACGAGGGAAGCATACGAGAGGATTAAAGAAGTTTTTTAAGAGTTCCTTTCTTGTTTTGAATGATTCTATTATTGAAGAGCTAGCCCCATTAGGAAGGGGTTATTTCTTTTGTAAAAACACTGCTATTTTACTAGAGGTAAGCGATTGACAAGTTAACAATATTTGGGTATTGTTTATGATATAAATTCAAAATATTCAAATTATTCCTATAAAGGGGGTCTTGAGGTTGAATCGAGTTAGTAGGGTGGTTGTTAGTTTCTTGCTTGTACTATGTTTGTTAGCAGTACCTGTTTCCGCAATGGCTGAATCTAATTCTCCTTCGCAATCGAGTGGAAATGATTACCCAATTGTCCTTGTACATGGACTAACTGGGTGGGGGAAAAACGAGATGCTAGGCTATAAATATTGGGGCGGACTTCGTGATATTGAAGGGAATCTTAATAACAATGGTCACCCTAGGGAAACCTTTAATAATTATATGAATAGAGTTATGAGCAGCCCGGTGTGGACAAGTAATGATATAAGTGCTCATGATTTAACCACGTACGGAGCGCAGGAACTAAATAGCTGGGTTAAGACAAGCCCGAATGTATATTATTTTTCCCATGTGGGCAATGCCACATATCGAGGAATTTTGACTGGCTACTATTATCCGATGATCACGATGAATCCATTGATGATGGGTTCTAGTAAACTAATGGGCTCCTACACTAGAAAGAGTAAAGAGCCTGTTATAGATAAAACCTGGTTTCCCAATGATGGGCTAGTTAATGTCGTATCTGCAAAATACCCAATGGGACAAGCTAACCAGCCTTATAATGGCGAGGTAGAAAAGGGTGTGTGGAATACCCTTCCAACGATGGAGGGGTGGGATCACATCGATTACATTGGTATTCTTGGTGCGAATACGCCAGGGTATAGCAATATCTATGGGTACTATCATAAGATTGCCGATCAGCTGCTTGGGTTACCGAAGGATAGTAAATGATCGGAGGAATGGACGATTAGGACGGGATACTTCTCGTCCTTTAAACATGATTAGCCCTCAGCAAACCTTTATTAATAACTGGTCTGAGGAAAAGATGGCGGATATTAATTCGATTTCCCAGCTTCCTACTGTGAAGGATCTAGATTTGGTCAGGATGGAAAAGCAAAACAGGATGGCCGAAATTGTGTTAGATCTTGTAGGGAAATGGTAGAAATAGAAAAAAATTGATCGAGGAGAACAGAATCCCCGATCAATTTTTTTCTTTAAGGATGGAATAGGCGCCACTGAACATGCCGAATAATAGGGCTGTTATGGGAAACACAATCCAATTGATATGCCATTGGTGAAACATTAATCCGCTGATAAGGAAAATACAAACAGCGAGTGGGAAGACAATGGCGGCTACTGCACCAACTACTTTGTTTTCCTTTCTAGAGCGATCCGAGTATTCCTCCATTTTTAGCAGCTTCTTATATCCTTCTTTGATTCGACCGTAATAGATAAATAGGTTAACAGCGATTGAAATGATGAGCAGTAATAGAACCACCCCGTATACAGCACCATCTTCATTGATAGCTATTGTGATGAAAAGGGAGATTGGTGATAGGATGCAAAGTGCGACTCCCAAAATGATCGATTTCATAAAAGTAGGCTGAAACGCAAGATGTTTGGCTTCTAGAGACCTTTTGACATTGGATGTGAGATGAAACTTTCCTGTTTCTTCAATTTTTTTATATTTTTTCATGATCATGTCACTATTAATGAATAAGCCAACAGCTATTGCGATTAGTACTAATAAAGGAATGAGCCCCAATATAGTGCCTAATTCTTCAGCGATGCCAAATAATAACCCGTCAGCTGCTAATTGTGTCATAAGAAGCAGCATCGCCGGAGCTAGAATACATAGAAATACCCCTAGTCCAATCAATTTACTTGCCCGATGATGATCCGCCAAAAAAGCATGCACCTCATCCTCCGTCATCTCTGGATAGGCGGATTTCTCTTCTTCCACAAATGGGATTTCAAGCTCCTTTAGAAGCTCATCGATATTTCCAAATTCCGAAATGACAATTCCAATGGCTTCATTTTCTGATTTTCCTTCTTGTTTCAGTTCGTTATATTTATCCTCCATGTTCGCTAATAGCTCATCCTTGAGCGCCTGTAATTGCTTTGTTTTCGGCAAAGACGCGAACATGTTATTTAAGTAATCCATAATGGTTTTCACGTTACTGCTCCTCCTTAATAAATCGATTAATAACTTCCTTTGTCAATTCCCACTCTTTACATTTTTCTTGGTAGTAATGGCGACCTGCTTCAGTGATTCTGTAGTAGGTCCGTCTTTTACCGAAGGTTTCATCTTTAAAAAAAGCCTCAATAAAACCATTTTTCAGCAGTCGATTAAAAGCAGAATACAAAGTGGTTTCTTTAATAATGTATTTTTCATCGGATAAATCTTTAATTTTTTTCGAAATTTCATATCCGTAGGATTCTTGATCTAGTAGCAGGTAGAGAATGATGGTGTCGTTATATCCACGAATAATATCACTGCTAATCAAAGTTAAGCTCCTTTCCGATTGGCTACTTTACTACATCTGTCGTACCTTACCTGTCGTAGTAATTTTATCGTATCATAATTACTACGACAGGTAAAGTAATAAGTGGAAAATGATTCAATTACCTAAGCGTGAGGGAGGATTAAACAAAAACATATTGACATAATCTTTCATGTGTAATAAATTTATTACATATGAAAGAGGAAATTTTTTCTGGTGATGAGTTACTTAAAATTCTGGAGGCTTTATCGAATCCTTATCGCCTGAGGATCGTTGCTATTTTGAAGGAGGAAAGGCAATATGTCAGCCAGCTTGCGCGGGAACTTGGCATTAGCCGCCCGCTTCTCTATCTTCATCTCCAAAAGCTGGAGCAGGCAAATTTGATCGTCGGGCAGCACGAGGTTTCAGAAAGCGGTAAGGCAATGAAGTATTATGAGGTGATTCCTTTTCATGTTCCTCTAACTGCGGATTTGATTATGGGGGCTAATAAGACATTGACCATGCCGGAGAAGAAAAGCTAGAAAGGAAGGAGATGAGTGGAAATGGGTGCAGCGTCTTTCATGTTTTTGCTAAGTTTATCTCCATTTATTCTCATTCTTTGCCTCGTTCTGTATGGACTTCGGGTTATTAGCAGGATGAACAAAAGGGCAGATGAGAGATTGGAGTTAGATCGGAAAAGTTTTTCCATGCAGCAAAAACAAATTTCGCTTTTGACCTCGGTGGACGAACGCCTTGCAAAAGTGGAACAAACCTTGAATGAAGTCAATTAATTTTCGGAGGGAATCTTGTGCTCAACTTTGGTGATATGATTTTTCAATTATTCGGCCTGGCGGTTATGTTATTGCCGTTAGTGTTGATTGTACTTATTATATATTTTGGAGTTAAATACATAAGACGGGCAGAAAAACGAGCTGATGAGCGTCTAAACCTTGATAAGGAGTCTTCCTTGCTTCAGGAGCAGCAGCTAAAATTGATTGAAAGCTTAAACGAACGCTTAACAAGAATAGAAAAGACATTAAATGAGATTGATTAGGGGTTCAGAAAGGCAATCATTAATCTTATTTGCGTAAATCGTGATATATTTGCGAAACACAAAAAGGACGAGGTTATAGCCTCGTCCTACTCCATCAACAGGTTCACTCGAACCCACTGTCTCACACTATTAATAAGCCAAATAGCCGAACAAGCCTTTAAATCTTCCAGCTTTAATTTTTCCTCACGGATTTGCTTTTGCTCGAGCAGATGCTTGCGAAAGGTCCCTGCGAGCAGTCCACTTTCTACAAAAGGGGTGAGGTATTCTCCCTCGATTTCCACCACTACATTTCCTGTTGTAAATTCCGTCAGTTCCCCTTCCTCATTCCATAAAAGCACATCATAAACATTCGGAAACCTATCCTTCCTATCAGAGTAAATCCTTCGATTAGTCGTTTTATGGTAAAGAAAAATATTTTCCTTCGAAATAGGGGCATCTGCAAGGACAGCATCAACCACAGCAGGTGTAGGAACGAGCGGCTGCCCTTCAATAGATATATGACCTTCTTCGGTAAGGAGCACTCTCACTTTTTCCTCATTATTACGATGCTTTGCTGCATAGTCTTGCAACTTTAACCCCATATTAGCGATGTCAATTGAAAAACCAAAATACTCAGCAGAATGTTTCAAACGTTCGATATGCTCGTTCAATAAAAAATATTGTCCGTTTTTTAAATATAGACTCTCCAACAGCTGAAAATTTGGCTCTAGTCGTTCCAATAGCATAGCCTTCGTCAAAACTTCTTTGTACTCTTCTTCAGCGGTTGAATCCCATGTTATGCCACCGCCAACACCATAGACCGCTTGCCCCGAAGATTTATCGACAACCACTGTTCGAATCGGTACATTAAATATCGCTTCCATCTCCGGTGTAATATAACCGATGGCTCCGCAATAAACCTCTCGAGGGCTATCCTCTAATTCATTGATGATTCTCATAGTGCTAATTTTCGGAGCACCCGTTATCGAACCGCATGGAAAAAGGGCTACAAAGATGTCAGCAATGGAAGTCTTAGGTGAAAGCTGTGCAGTAACAGTGGATGTCATTTGAAAGACGGTAGGATATTTCTCGATGGAAAAAAGATGCGGCACTTTTACAGTGCCTGTTTCAGCAATTTGACCCAGATCGTTTCGAATAAGGTCGACAATCATTAGATTTTCGGAACGATTTTTCACTGAATCGGATAGCCACTGGAAATTGGCTAAATCCTCGACATGAGTTTTTCCTCTTTGGATCGTCCCCTTCATTGGCTTTGTAGTAATTAGCTGATCCTTTAAATGAAAGAACAGTTCGGGTGATGCTGATAGGATACTGTATTCATCAGTAGAAATGTAGGCGCAGTAATTCGCTGATTGTCCCTTGGCAAGCTGCTTGTAAAAACTAAAGTCATCCCCTTTTAACAAAGAGTGGAGGCGGATCGTATAGTTCACTTGATAAGTATCCCCGTTTTTTATGTATTGTTTGATATTGTCTATGTTCCGGTAGTATTCATCCTGACTGACATCAGCATCCCATTTAGAAACGGTAAAGAAATTGGTCTGTTCATCCTTGGACAACTCGCTAGGATGGCGAAATAATCCAAACCACAATAATGGCATCTTGTTATTTGGATTCACGGTGAAGGTCTGATCAAACGCGGGAGCTGCTTCATAGGTGAGATAACCAGCTGCGTATAGCCCGGATTCCACTGCCTTTTGGATCCTTTGCAGGCAAGGAACAACTTCTTCAACTGTTCTTGCTATGATAATTTCTTCTGGTGCGACAAATGAGAGTGGGTTCATGTCGCCGTCCTTATTAATAAACTCAAAATGAAGCATTGTTTGTCTCTCTTGAATCATATCCATTTCCCCTTAACTTTTTTCAACTGGTCGGCTGAATAAACAGAAGAAGATCTCTCTAGTTGTGAGTATAACAGGATTTTGGGGAGAAAGCGTAGCATCGGTTGATGGACCCATGGTGTTAATACTTGTCCCCCTTTATTAATACGAATTGACGATGTCCTCCTATTCCTGTTAAATTTTTTTAAGCCAAAAGGGGATGTCGTTTGTCTAATAAATGTAGGCTGCTTGGAAATGAGCTTAGAATGTAAGAGAAAGAACGGAGAGGTGCAGGATGGACGTCACGTTAGTAAAGAAGGCGCAGGAAGGTGATGATATAGCTTTTCTACAGCTTTTCCAGCAATATGAAAAAGATATTTATCGAATGTCTTTTGTTTATGTCAAGAACGAAAATGATGCTTTGGATGTCGTACAGGAGGTTGCGTATCGATCATTCAAAAACATCCATACATTGAAAAGTCCACAGTATTTCAAAACATGGCTAATAAAAATTACCATTACTTGCTCAATCGACCTAATAAGAAAAAATAAAAAGGTCATTCAGCTAAAGCCAGAATTCAATGAAATGATCCCCATTAACGAGGAAGATGTTCCACTCTCAATCACTTTACAGGAATTATTAAATGAATTAAATGAAGAGGAAAAAAGCATGGTTCTACTAAAGTACTATGAAGGGTATTCCTTCAAAGAAATAGCTGAATCATTTGACATTCCCTTAGGTTCAGCAAAATCGGTCTTATATCGTGCACTAGGCAAGCTACGTAAACAGTTAAAGGGGGTTGATTTTTCGTGAGTAATTTAAAAGAGGAGCTTGAAAAAATAAGAATTCCAGATCATTTGCATGAACGGGTAAAGCTTGGAGTCAAAGCTGCAAAGTTAGAGCAGAATTCCTATGAAAAGCAGGGGGACGTAAATAGGAATAAGAAAAAGAAAGGGCGTAAATACAAAAGACTTCTTATTCCAGCGGCGGTATGTTTCCTAGCACTTTCATCCCTAACTCTGACACCTGTTCGAGCCGCCATTCAGGAGATGTATGATAAAATATTTGCCAGTAAGCACATCGATGATACGGGTCTAAAAATGGCCTTGGAAGAGGGAAGAGGACAACCATTAAATCAAACCTACTATGATGAAAAGAATGATATTACTGTTCGTTTCCAGAACGTATGGACTGATGATAAGGAAACAAAACTTTTATTGACCTTTCAAAGTGAAAAAACGAATCTTGAACATTACTACTTCGATAATTTTGAAGGAAAAAGCACTGTGTATCTGATTGGGGAAGATGGACAAAAAACGAATCTTAAACATGTAGGCTGGGGAAGTAGACACTATGACGCCGAAGAGAATCTAGTAGCGGAAGCCTTATCCTTCGACTCGATTAAGGAGCATAAAGGTCAGGAAATTGTGTTAGAGCTTCAAAATTTAACCTATTATCATGATCAGGAAACAGGGGTTTTGGAATCCACTTGGCCATTAACCTTCATCCTAGAAGAATCAGCTATCTCGGACAGGGAAACGAGTGAAGTGAAAAAGGAATTTGTGTTTAAAGAAATGAATTACTTCATTAAGGAAGTCGATTTTTCAGATACAGAAACAAGAGTGGTAGTTGTGGGTGACGACACAAAGCTCTTAACAGATGAAAATGGAGAGAAATATGAAGTGATGAGTCAGCTAGAGCATCATTTCCTTAACGCAAGGAAATTTGAGAAAGGAACCGGCTATACGGTAGTTCCTGGAAAACCAGGTGTGTTCCTGAAGTCCGCAGGCAAGACAATTAATCCTATCTTTAGCAAAGGAGATGTACCATCAGGGGAGGATGAATTTATTATGGTTTTTGAACCAGTTCCAGACCGTAGTGATTGCATCCTCGAGATAGGTGAGGATATTAAAATTTCTTTAACCAAGTAAGTTCTAGTTACAACCCCATATCCAAATAGGTATGGGGTTGTAACTGGAAAAAAATATCTGTTTGATAGTTGACAATTATCCGAAATCGGTGGTAATCTTTAGAAACACTAAACAATTTTTAACAAAGGAGGAATGGGCGATGAGACGTCATGATTCAAAATTCAAAACCGTCAACTTCATAACATGGTCCATACCTTTATTTGTTTAATGGCAGAATTCTAACATTTAGAGGTATGGATGACCTTCTATACCTTTGCAGAGATGTATGCTCTTTTTAGGGTATACATCTTTTTTGTTGTTTTTTTTGAATTGTTGGTGTGAAAAAGAAAGGAGTAGAGGATTATGATGAAAAGGAAAAAGAGAACGTTAATTTTCAAAAAGGATTTGCTACACAGTGGGTAGCCAGTACCTAACCAAAACAGCACGAAGGGGGTTTGATACATGTTTGATGTATTAGGAAAATTAAGCTGGTTTTTTAAACAATATTGGATTCAATATACATTAGCCATCGTTTTGCTAATTATGGCAAGTGTTTTGGAAGTGATTCCGCCCTATTTGCTAGGGTCCGTTATCGATGTAATTACGGCGGGTGAAATGACAAAAGCAGTATTGACAAATTATGTGTTGATTTTTATCGCCATTATTGTCATTGGTTACCTGCTAAATTTTGTTTGGCAATATCGCCTCTTTGAAGGGGCTATTAATCTCCAGAAGATTATGCGTCGAAAGCTTATGCTGCAATTCTTAAAAATGACACCGACCTTTTACGAAAAAAATCGTACGGGTGACTTGATGGCGCGTGCGACAAATGACTTGAATGCTGTTTCGATCACAGCTGGGTTCGGAATTATGACTCTCATCGATTCTACCTTATATATGGGTGCGATTATTTTTGCGATGGGCTTTATGATTTCGTGGAAATTAACACTTTTCTCGATGCTTCCCGTACCAATAATGGCGATTCTCATTCAATACTTGGGAAAAATCGTCCATGAGCGATACATGAAAGCACAGGATGCTTTCGGTGAATTGAATGATAATGTACTAGAGTCGGTAGCAGGTGTCCGCGTTATTCGTGCCTATGTTCAGGAGAAAAAGGATGAAGTGAAGTTTGCGGAAATGGCTGAAGATGTATACGAAAAAAATATGCAAACAGCTAAGATCAATGCCCTATTTAACCCTATTACAAAAATTGGAACAGGGATCAGCTATGTCGTTGCCCTTGGATACGGAGCATTTCTCGTATCAAATGGGGAGTTGACGGTTGGTCAGCTTGTTACCTTTAACGTTTATTTAGGGTTAGCTGTTTGGCCGATTTTTGCCATTGGTGAATTAATAAACGTCATGCAGCAAGGGAATGCATCACTTGATCGTGTGCAGGAAACCCTTAATTATAAGGCTGACGTTCAAAACACAACAAAGCCTATTGAGGTTAAGACCCCAGGGATTATTGGATTTGATGATTTAGCCTTCCAATATCCTACTAGCCAGATAAAAAATCTGCAAAATATCTCCTTAAGGCTAAGTAAAGGGGAAACGCTTGGAATTGTCGGGAAAACAGGGGCAGGGAAAACCACCTTCCTTAGACAATTACTGCGTGAGTACCCACTTGAACAAGGACAATTGAACATTAATGGAATCGATATTGCTGCTCAGACGAAGGAGCAAATATTAGACTGGATCGGGTATGTACCACAAGATCATGTGCTTTTTTCCCGGACGATTCGTGAGAATATTCTTTTTGGAAAAGAGGATGCCACAGAAGAGGAACTTCAGGAGGCGATTCGTCTTGCCTATTTTGAAAAGGATTTAGAGAACCTTCCGATGGGACTCGAAACCCTTGTTGGTGAAAAGGGAGTGTCTTTGTCTGGTGGACAAAAGCAGCGGGTGTCGATTGCTCGTGCTTTGATCAAGGAACCAGAAATTCTCATTCTCGATGACTCACTTTCAGCCGTTGATGCGAAAACAGAGACGAAGATTATTCAAAACATCCAGAATGAGCGGAGAGGAAAGACGACGATTATTACAACCCATCGTCTCTCCAGTGTTCAGCATGCGGATCAAATTATTGTCCTGGATGAAGGGGAAATCGTTGAACAGGGAACACATGAAGAGCTTCTAAGGCAAAATGGCTGGTACAAAGAGCAATTTGACCGTCAACAGCTGGAAGGAGGCGGAGCATGAGTACGAGTCAAAGATTGATGAAATATGCGATGTATTTTAAGAAACCGATATTCTTAGGATTATTTTTCTTATCCTTAGCGGTTTTTAGTGAGCTAGCCGGTCCGTTTATCGCCAAATATATTATTGATGAACATATGACCATTGGAAAAATTGAAGTAGAGCCAATCGCTTGGCTGCTCGGTCTCTATTTTATATTAGCTGTTGCGACCGCCATATTACGGTATTTTATGTACATCTTTTTGCAAATTGGGGCCAACCGTGTTGTTCAAAAGCTGCGTCAGGATGTATTCGGTCATATTCAGACCTTGCCGATTCAGTATTTTGACAATCTTCCAGCAGGAAAAATCGTCGCGCGGGTAACAAATGATACGGAAGCGGTTCGAAATTTGTATGTGACGGTGTTAGCCAACTTCGCAACAAGCTTTATTTCCATTGCGGGTGTGTATGTGGCACTCTTTATTTTGAATTGGAAGATGGCGATGCTTGCCCTTATTATGATACCAATCATTTATTTATGGATGATATTATATCGAAAATACGCTGCCGGGTATAATCAAGTCATTCGGACGAAAATAGCCGATATTAATGCTATGATCAATGAATCGATTCAAGGAATGAGCATCATTCAAGCCTTTCGTCGTGAAGAGCAAATGACAAAGGAATTTGATGAGATGAATGAAGAGCATTATGCCTATGAAAGAAAGCTGCTGTTCTTAGACTCAGCGACATCTTTTAACCTTGTTAACACATTGAGGCTTATCATGTTCTCCATTTTCATCATTTATTTTGGAACGCGCCAAATCAATGCAGCTGAGATTGTGAGTGCCGGAACGTTATATGCCTTTGTTGATTATTTGACAAGATTGTTTAATCCGATCACGAACGTCGTCAATCAGTTTTCACAACTTGAACGTTCGCTGATAGCAGGGGATCGGATTTTTGAAGTGTTAGATACAAAAGGGGAACCTGTTTCAGAGGAAACGATGCCTAGATACACAGGTCATGTCGTGTTTGAAGATGTCTCTTTTGCCTATAAAAATGATGACTACGTCTTGAAAAATCTCTCCTTCAAAGCCAATCGCGGTGAAACCGTAGCTCTTGTCGGACATACAGGGTCTGGAAAGAGCTCCATTATGAATTTGCTATTCCGTTTCTACGATCCGTCTAAAGGAAAGATATATATTGATGGCATCGATGTGACCACGGTTCCTAGACAAACCATTCGTCAGCATATGGGAATCGTGCTCCAGGATCCGTATTTGTTCACCGGGACGATTGCCTCTAACGTCAGCCTGGATGATCCAAGCATCACAAGGGAAAAGGTTGAGGCAGCGCTAAAAGCTGTTGGTGCAGATCGCGTCCTAAAGAATCTGGAAAAAGGGATGGATGAACCCGTTATTGAGAAGGGAAGCACCCTCTCCTCAGGTCAGAGACAGCTTGTCTCATTTGCAAGAGCACTAGCATATGACCCAGCAATCCTGATTTTGGATGAGGCCACCTCTAACATTGACACAGAGACAGAGGAAATTATTCAGCATGCAATGGACGTATTGAAGAAGGGACGTACCACGTTCATCATTGCTCACCGTCTATCTACTATTAAAAATGCTGACCGAATCCTCGTTCTCGAGCGTGGCATCATCAAAGAACAAGGTACACACGAAGAACTTCTCGCCCAAGGTGGCATATACGAGCAAATGTACCAAATGCAAGCTAAATCACTGCAGGTGTAGGGACAGGGGTAACTTCATCCTTGTCTAATTTCCATAATAAAGAGAAAGCGGAGTAGGAATCTCTACCCCGCTTTCTCTTAGTATAAAATGTGAAGTTTGGCTCATGAATAATGGTCAAAGGTACCAAACCTCCAGTCCCTTTTTTCTTGACTCTATAGTAGCTATAGGGTTTATAGTATTGGTTATAATGTTTGAAGGAAAGTGAGATGGAGAATGACATGAAGAGTTATAATACAACTTTGGCGATTTTACTCATCAATTTATTTATTGCATTTTTAGGGATTGGTCTTGTTATACCTGTAATGCCGACGATTATGAATGAACTGAATATAACGGGAGCTGTAGTCGGTTATATGGTTGCGGCCTTTGCTATCGCCCAATTGCTGTTATCTCCGATTGCAGGTAGGTGGGCAGATTTATTTGGTCGGAAAAAAATGATTATTATTGGGTTGCTCTTCTTTAGTTTCTCAGAATTCTTATTTGGAATAGGGAAAACGGTGGAGATTCTTTTTATTTCCAGAATTCTAGGTGGAATTAGTGCAGCATTCATTATGCCTGCCGTCACAGCTTTTATTGCTGACATCACGACAGTAGAGACACGTCCTAAAGCATTGGGTTATATGTCGGCTGCCATTTCAACTGGTTTTATTATTGGCCCTGGAATCGGTGGATTTCTAGCTGAAATCGGTACCCGAATTCCATTCTTCTCTGCTGCCTTCCTCGCCTTAGTAGCGGCGATTTTATCGCAATTTACTCTAAGGGAACCAGAGCGGAATCAAAACGAGGGAGCAAACGAGCAAAAGCAGGGCTTGAAACGAATTTTTGCCCCGATGTATTTTATTGCTTTTATGATTATTTTAATCTTATCCTTTGGGCTCGCATCCTTTGAATCATTATTCTCCCTATTTGTTGACCATAAATTTAGCTTTACACCTAAGGATATTGCCATTGCCATTACAGGCGGAGCGATTATTGGGGCAATTGCACAGGTACTTATTTTTGACCGCTTAACCTTGCTTCTAGGCGAAATAAATCTAGTGCGCTACTGCCTTATTTTTTCAGCCGTTCTTGTCTTTTTGATGACGATTGTTCACACGTATTGGAGCATTCTTCTCGTGACATTTGTGATATTTGTTGGATTTGACTTGCTGAGGCCAGCGATCACGTCGTATTTATCGAAAATCGCAGGGGATGAGCAGGGATTTGTTGGGGGAATGAACTCGATGTTTACAAGTATCGGCAATGTATTTGGCCCGATTGTCGGTGGCATATTGTTTGATATCAATTTAAACTATCCATTTTATATTGCTGTCGTCTTTTTAGTGGTTGGAATTGTTCTTTCTCTTATTTGGAAAGTCCCAAATCATATGATTGAAAAACCTGCCACAAAAGGGAAACTATCGGGAGAAGGTTCTTAATCTTAATTTTGCTCATTCAAGGGACGTGTTATGGATGAAGGATACTTATTATTCTATTGGAGAGGTAGCTAAGCTTGCGAATGTCTCTGTTCAGACTCTGCGCTACTATGACAAAATTGGTTTATTTAAACCTGTTTATGTAGAGCCTACCACGAAATATAGATATTATCATGATTCACAGCTGTATCATTTAGACTTAATTAAGTCACTTAAATATATTGGAACCTCGCTTGAAGACATTATGAAGGTCCAGGCTCTTAAAGCAGAAGAGTTAATGGACTTTCTAAATGAACAAGAGCTAATCATTGAGAATAAGCTCTCGCGACTAAAGGAAATTCAACAGAATGTTTCTCGTGTAAAAAAACGAGTGCGGAGACAGCTAAATTATCCAGCGTTTGGAGAGGTTGTTATCTTAGAAGAGGATGAGATGCTGATATTACAAGCCACCTCAAATAATTTATCCCCCCTTGACCTTTTGAATGCGTCATACAGCAAGTTAAAAAGAATTATAGAAGAGGAAGAGGGGATTATAGATAACAGTTATGGTGGGATTTACGCCTATCAAGGTTATGAACTTGTGGATGAAATAAAATATACACATCTATTTACACCCTTGTTGACAGATAAACGAATTATTACTCTTTCAAATGAAATGGAAGTTACAAAAATACCAGCAGGGACATATGTTGGTATCATTTTTACGTTTTCACCAGACATCTATTTTTCAAATTTGAAAAAGTTATTGAACTATGTAGATCAATATCAATTAAAAGTAACTGGAGATATCTATGAGCTTTTCATGCCGACTAGTTATTCTCCAAATGAACAAGAGGATTATACGGTTGAAATAAAAATTAGGCTGAGAGAATAAAGGGTATGAGGACACGGGGAGTGGTCCGTGTCCCTGGGAAAGAAGCTCGAGCCTTGTTTCTCTAGGACAAAGGAGCTGTTCCGTCTGGCCAATCATTCAAAATTTCTTTCCGAAGCAAGTAAGTAAGCCATTTACAATGAGGGTGATTTCGAATATTTTCGATTAACCCTTTTACAATGGCAGGGCTTAATGATGGTTCTATAAGGTGCTGCTTAAGTAAGACTAATGATTCCTTTTCAATCGGTTCATCGATTTCATTTATTTTCTGTTCCAGCATTTCAAGGAGGGTCTCCTTTGCGATTTGTGGATGTTCATAGACCTCCATCATATCCTTTGAAATAAAGGATAATGTTGAATGTTTCGCCAATATGTCTGTTTTTTCTACAAGGGTTTGCGATAACAATGAGACATCTAATGGTGCTTCGTTAAATAAGAACATACCAGAATAAGTTTGTATGAATCCTTTGATACAATACATCAAATCATACTTTGTCGCCTCTATCTCTTCCCCATATAGCTTCTCGAGCATTTCTAAAATGATCCTATCAGTTAAGCTGTCATAATAACGAATCTTCAAAAAGAGCTCGTCGCTAAAAGAATAACCTTGATCTTTAATAAAGAGCTTGGCCATATTAGAATGCTTCAGTAGGCCAATGAAAGTTCTATAGAAAAATGAATACAAAGGACGATCATTTTGCATATTGTTGACTGCATAGTCAATTTCAGAAATAAATTGACTCATGGAATGTTCGATTAAAGATAGAATAAGCTCTTCTTTGGATTTGAATGATAGATAAAAGGCCCCTTTAGATATCCCACAATACTCCGTTATTTGTTGCACTGATGTTGCTTCGAAACCTTGCTTAGCAAAGAGCTCTAAGGCCTTTTCTATAATTAATTGTCTTTTAACCATTGATTATTTCGCTCCCAGGTTATTTTATTGACAAATGACCAATTAGTCATTATTATAAGTAAATGAGTTTCATAAGTCAATTAAGGGTAGGTGTCATAGTGAAGGGTCTTGTCAATTTTGTATTGAAAAATAAATTAGCCGTATGGTTATTGACCATCATCATCACGGCCTCTGGAATTTACTCAGGGACACGGATGAACATGGAAACAATTCCGAATATTTCGATCCCATACTTAATGGTCATGGATGTATATCCTGGTGCCACTCCTGAGCGTGTCATGGAAGAGGTCTCTATGCCGATTGAGAAGGCAGTGGAGAACTTAGAAGATGTAAAGGCAGTTTATTCGAATTCATACTCGAATATGTCGAGCCTTCAGGTTGAGTATGAGTATGGAATTGATATGGATGAAGCGAAACGAGCACTTGATGCAGCCTTAGATGCAGTGGATTTGCCGGAAGGAGCTCAAAAGCCAGTTATTACAGCCATTAATATGAACATGATGCCGGTTGTGGCATTAAGTGTAAGTAGCTCCAAAGAGGATATTGTTGAATTAACCTCCACAGTAGAGGATGTTCTGCTTCCAAAGATTGAAAAACTCGATGGCGTCGCATCGGCAACGATAACAGGTCAGCATATAGAAGAGGTTGAGCTTACATACGATGATGCAAAGCTGGCTGAACTTGGCCTAACAGAAGATAAGGTTAAGGAAATGATTCAAGCAAGCGACCTTGCTGTTTCGTTAGGTCTGTACGAATTTAAAGAGGGAGAACAGGCTGTTTCGGTAGACGGGAAATTTATGACTGCGGATGAACTGAAAAACATGCTTATTCCTGTAACTCCTTCAGCAACACAACCATCCCCTTTTGTAAAGCTTAGCGATATTGCCAAGGTTGAAGTAGTAGGCAAGGTTCAATCTATTTCGCGAACTAATGGAGAAGATGCCATCGCAATCCAAATTGTGAAGGGTCAAGAAGCCAACACGGTTGATGTTGTGAACAAAGTAAAGGAATTAATGAAGGAACAAGAGAAAAAGATTGATGGTCTTATCGTCGATGTGTCTCTTGACCAAGGAAAACCAATTGAGGATTCCGTTATGACGATGGTCGAAAAAGCTGTATTCGGTGGATTAATCGCCGTATTAATCATTTTGCTATTCTTACGTGATTTCAAATCGACCATTATTTCCATCATCTCCATTCCAGTTTCTATTTTTATGGCATTAATGATTTTGCACTGGATGGATATCACACTTAATATTATGACCTTGGGTGCCATCACGGTGGCAATCGGTCGGGTTATCGATGACTCGATCGTCGTCGTGGAAAATATTTATCGCCGTCTTCACTTAAAAGAAGAGAAGTTAACTGGACGTGCTCTTATCCGTGAAGCGACAATCGAAATGTTCAAACCGATTTTATCTTCGACATTAGTAACGGTTGCGGTATTTGCTCCACTTATTTTTGTCGGTGGAATGGTCGGAGAGCTGTTCATGCCGTTTGCATTAACGATGTCATTTGCACTTGGAGCTTCGTTAATCGTTGCGATCACGATTGTTCCAGCATTATCTCACTTCTTATTCAAGAAGAAGCTTTATGGTGAGAAACAGGAAGGTCATCATAAAGAGGCTGGCAAGTTAGCAAGTTGGTACAAGGGAATTCTTGAAAAAGCCCTTAACCACAAGGTTATCACCTCCCTCATCGCAATTGTTTTATTAGCGGGAAGCTTAGCGTTAACACCATTAATCGGCTTTAGCTTCATGGGCAGCGAAGAGGAAAAAGTAATGTATTTGACCTATACGCCAGCGACAGGCGAACTGAAGGAAGATACATTAGCAAATGTTGAAGCAGTTGAAAAAGAAATGCTTAAACGAGATGATATTGATATTGTACAAATTTCCATTACGGACAAAGACAGTGCAGATCCCATGTCAGCCATGATGGGCGGTGGAACAGGTGGTGCGCTCATGTACCTCATCTTTGATCCAGATATGGAGAACTTCCCTGAAGTCCGCAAAGAAATTGAGGATCATGTATTCAATATTGATCAAAGCGGAGAGTGGAAGAGCCAGAACTTCTCGGCTATGTCTATGTCTTCTAATGAACTCAGCTACACTTTTTACAGTGAAGATTTAAAGAAACTCAATAAGTCTGTAAAAATGGTTGAGGATGTTATGAAAGATAATAAGCGCCTTGAAGATGTTACTTCTAGCACAGAGGATGCTTATGTGGAATATACCTTTAAGGTTGAACAGGATGAGCTTCTGCAGTATGGACTAACAACGGGGCAAATCATCATGATGTTAGCTCCAAACCATACGAAAGAAGTGCTGACGACTGTTGAAAAAGACGGCAATGAAATTGAAGTAATTGTACAGCATGAAAAAACAGTTCAGCCGAAGAATATTGATGAAATGTTAAAAACGCCAGTTCCGACAGCTTTGGGTACGACCATGCCGCTTTCAGAGCTTGTAACAGTTGAAAAAGGAACAACCTTAAATACACTTGCGCGCAGCAAGGGAGAGTACTATGCAACTGTTTCTGGAACCATCATCGATAAGGATGTCACGAAGGCATCTTCTGAAATTGAAAAAGAAATCGATAAGTTGGATTTGCCAAAAGGAGTAAGCATGGGAATAGCTGGTGTCCAAGCGGATATGAACGAAACCTTTACTCAGCTTGGAGTTGCGATGCTTGCAGCAGTTGCGATTGTCTACTTCATTCTAGTAGTGACATTTGGGGAAGGACTTGCGCCATTTGCGATTCTATTCTCGTTACCGTTTGCGGTTATTGGATCCTTCGTCGGCCTATATCTTGCAGGCGAAACGATTTCCGTATCGGTTATGATGGGGCTCCTCATGTTAATCGGTATTATCGTCACGAATGCGATCGTGCTTGTTGACCGGATTGTGCGTATGGAGCATAGCGGAATGGAAATGCGCGAAGCGATCCTTGAAGCGGGTGCAACACGCTTACGTCCAATCTTAATGACGGCGATTGCAACGATCGGTGCGCTTGTGCCGATGATTTTCGGGGCCGCTGGCGGTGGATTAATTTCGAAGGGTCTTGCAGTCACTGTTATTGGTGGTTTAGCAAGCTCAACATTATTAACCCTCATCATTGTGCCAATTGTCTATGAAGTTCTATCGAAGATGTTGAAGAAGAACCGTAAAGAAGTTAAGGAAAACTAAGTATATGTTTGTCATGCCCTGCAGGATGGTGATGTCTTGCGGGGTTTTTTACTTTTTAATCTACTCCTTTCCGTTCAGAAGGAGCCTAGAGAGTACAATTGCATCGAAAGCGACTGTTTCGATGGAAAATTGAAGGTATCCATGGACGATTGTCGCCCGAGCAAAAGGGAAATCCGTTCGTCCGGTAGTCAATCGCGGTGATTGTCGCCCGAGTAAAAGGGAAATCCATTCGTTCGGTAGTCAATCAAGGTGATTGTCGCCCGAGCAAAAGGGAAATCCCTGTTGCTCGGTAGACAATAAGACCCTTTGTCGCTTATAAGAGTGTCAATCAAGATCAAAGCGTTTTCAATCTTATCATTGTTTTCAAAGAAAAGAGTAAAAGATATTTTATGTGAGTAGATCAAATCTATTCATAATAAGACCATTGCCCTCGTCCGATGGTTTTGTAATTTTGCTTTAATATCCTTTGGATCATTTTCTTCGACTTAACGTCTTTACACCAATCATAAATGATATTTGTTGTTATTTTTTTCTTGGGAAAAAGTAATCTAAATTCCTCAATACTTCGAACGATAGCATCCTCAGTTTTTTCGTGACTCCGACATTTAGGGCAACCCATCTTTCTTGAGCTGATAGCAGTAAGAAATGAGAGACAAACTTCACAAGTTATTCCTTTTTTAAGCCAGTCATATTGATAGTTCGGTAGTTTTTTATGAGAGTAATTAGAAATATGTCCTTTAATCAGTAAATCTGCAAGCTTTTGATGTTGATTACTAAGTCTTGATGGGAGGGAGGTTAAATTTTTTCGAAGCTGATCCAATTGGGGTGAGAAAATAATTTTCTCATTTCGAGGTGCCTGGTATAAGAAAAAATGCGCGTGAATAAACACAAGAAACCCTTTAATGGAAAAATGGAGCCCAAGTTTTTGAAGATATTGGCGGAGTAAGGTTTCAACCCGATTTAATTGATGGAGAGGATTAGTAATTTCCCTATTGCTTGAACACGTATAAAAATTGTCATCTTGGTAATAAAAATCTCCTTCATAATTTTTTACTTCGAAAGGTATCAGCATTTCCTCTGTTATCAATAAGGAGTCGATTTGAAATGTGTTATTATTACATTCGAGTAATAAGTCATGCAAAATAAGAAATTTACTTTCCTGACTGGCTATTAAGGTATCAAACTTACATTCACCTTCAAAACCTTTCTTCAAATTCAAGTATTGCTGCTTTTCCTCAGACGACAATTCCATTCTTCCATTTAAGCATCTCCAAATTCTTAATTCCTGCGGTTCGGTGCGAGCTTTTAATAACATATTCCACTTCCTTTCAAATAATCTATAGCAATCATAAACAGGAGTTGTATAATAAATCCATGTATAATTCATGAATTTTCTAAATAATGGTGCAGATAAAGAGGAGAATAGTTATGACAACCAATCACGGGGCGGAATCCTTTTTAGAGGTAGCAAAATTAGCACTAGCTCGATATGACTTGAAAGTAAAGGATGTTTCATTTCTAGTTGAAGCCACAAATATGCTTTATCGGGTCGAGGACCATTCAGGGAATCAATTTGTTTTAAAAATTTTCGAAGAGGAATCGAGCACAATTGAGGATAATCTTGCAGAGGTATTTCTCATGAATCATATAGCTGAGAAAAATCTAGTATTACTTCCTTCTGTATTACCTGCAATGGACGGAAGCTTTGTTCAAGTTGTAGAATCGAAAGCTACAGAACAACCCAAACGACTCGCTCTCTACACATGGCTGGAGGGAGAGGATTTAGATGGCAATGAAAATAGGGAGCGCTTTATTCAGCTTGGTGAGCTAATAGCCAAACTACATGAGGCTACTTATGGACTTAGGATTCCTGAACATCTTTCACCGAAAAAATGGGATAAGGTTTTTTACTATAACGGAGAGAGCGCCATTTATAAGAATGCAGAGTATGAACCCATTCTCTCTTCGGAATATCATGAGGTAATGGACGCGATTATTCCTCTACTAAATGAAGGATTGGCATCCTATTATCAAAAAAATGCAGAGCAGCTCCAACTTATTCATGCGGATCTTAACCCGTGGAATGTGCGAGTATCTGGAGATAGGCTTAGTGTTCTGGACTTTGAAGAAGCCTTGCTGGGCTTACCCATTCACGATATAGCAATCGCATTGTACTATTATGCTTATGAAGATGATTTTGATTTTGAGGAGGTAAAAGGTCTGTTCCTTCAAGGGTATGAACAGGTACGTCCGTTGCCTCCATTCACTGATTTTGATCTGGATTTGTTCATGACGGCGAGAAGAGTGAATTTCCTCAACTATATCCTTACAGTAAGTGAGGACCCCGGGGAATACATTAAGATGAGTATTCCGAGGGTAAAGGATTTTATTAAAAAATATGACCTGAAATTGCTCTAGTCTAGGATAATGTGTAAAATTTCAAAACATTTTTTTGGATAGCTGAAATTTTTCCTCTTCCAGACCCGTTATAATTGACAAAGTACAAAATAGGAGGGGCCCCATGGAAGAGGATTTGCAGTGGATCGAAGAAGTGCTTGCTGGAAACAAGCAGGCCTATGCCCATATTATCAATAAATACAAGAATCCCTTATATGCGACTATTTTACGCATGACAAAAAATCCCCAAGATGCACAGGATTTGGTGCAAGAGGCATTTATTAAGGTTTATCATCAACTAGGGAAGTATGAGCAAAAGGGTTCATTTTCTAGTTGGCTGTATCGGGTCGCCATCAATCATTGTATGGACGAATTCCGAAAGAAGCGCTATTCCATGAAACAGGTAGAGGTGAGTGAAACAACAGCGATCACGACGAATCATCCCGAAATTGTTTTTCTGAAAAAAGAGAAGAATAGACAATTAGAACGGTTGATTGCGACTTTGCCAGAGGATGAACGAATGATTATTCTTCTGAGATATGTCAACGAATTGAGCTACAGCGAAATAAGTGAGATGGTGGATCTTTCTCTTGCCAATGTTCGTAACAAGCTGTTTCGAGCCAAGAAAAAAATGAGAGAACAGGTAAAAAAAGAAGGAGGGTATTTCCATGAATTGTCCAACGGTCGATAAGCTTTCGCGGTATGCGGATAACCTTTTATCAGAGGAAGAATATGCTCAAATACATATGCATTTAAAAGGCTGTCTTGACTGTATTCATGTGGTCAAAGCCTTTGAAGCCGAGGAAGAGTTTCTGAAGGAAACGCTGCAAACCCCTTCTTTACCTAATGATTTTGCCTCTGGTGTGTTGGAGCGACTCGAGCCTTATGAACAGAAAGTCAACCGGAAAAAATAATCTGGAAAAGAATGATCCTTCCAGCGGCGGTTGTTGTCCTTGCCTTTGGTTTAACTGCATCATTAAGCCCAAGCTTTGCGGACTGGATCGGTGGCCTATTCGCAACAGAACAAGTGGATGAAGGATTAAGAATGGCTTCAGATGCTGGTTTTGCAGAACGGGTCGACCTAGAAGTGACGGATCAAAAGTTAACCTTCAAGGTGGAGGATGTTGTTGCTGATACTTCGAGGATTGCGTTCTCTTATCAAGTGCTCAATCAGAATGGTAAACCACAAAAAGTCTATTTAGACTTTGCTGATTCCAATAATGAAATCTATGCTCTTGATCCAGAAAGAAAGAGGCTTGAAATTTCCAGTATGGGTTGGTCTGGAACGGAAGATGATTATGGGTTGATCGAGCTCTCCATACGAGATCAAACAGGGATAGAAGACCTTATAATCAAAATCCAACTAACGAAAATAAACGGGGTAAAAGGTAATTGGGAGTTAGAGATCCCTGTTGACTTAAAAAAGAGTCTCCAATCAACGAAGACGATTGCGTTGAACGATGTTCAAACAAGTGCACATGGAGTTACTGTTAACATGAAAGAGGTCCGATTTGCCCCTTCCTCCAATGAAATTATTTATGAAACAGGCTTTACCGACAAAGAAAAGCAAGGCATAGAGGAGCAGACTAAGCAGCTTGAGAAGGCTTTTGGAAAAAGTAATGTTCATAGCTTCGGTCATTATGGAACGGCGATTCAGTATCATCTCGAAAATCAAGACTCCAAGCCGATTTATTATCATAATGCCTTTCTAGAAGGAAAAGGACATACTAGTGATTTGGGTTTGATTCAAGGAACGGGTGAAGACGGGGAACAGTTTGGGCAGATGAAGTGGAATGAGTCCTTTATTCCACAAAAAGCTGATGCAAAACTAACCTTTGTTTTAGATGGCGTCATTAAAACAGTACCATCTGATTTCTCAATCAAAATTAAGCCAAAGGATTTAAAAAAGAAGCCATTAACATTTGAATACGAAGGAAATTATTTGACCATTAAAGATGTCAATATTGAAAGTGATTATTCACTCCGGAAGTCCGTCATTCCAATTGAAAAGGATTCCTTTTTAAAAATTGAAATGGAGGGTGGGAAGGAAGCGAAATCCTCTGATTTGGGTGCATGGATCATGGTAGATGATCAGGGCCAGTCCTACGAAGCCTTTCATAGCGGCTCCATCCTAGATGAAAAAGACAAAAATGGTCGCTATAAAACAACGACTGAACTCCGCATCTATAATCTAGAAGAAATTCCAGAGGAATTAACCTTACATCTTATTTCTGTCACTCGTTACCATGAAGTGAAGGAAAAATGGAGGGTGCCATTGTATTAAGTCTAGAATAGGAGACCATTGGATGACGAGGGGCCAAGACCCCTCGTCTCACAATTTAAGGCTAAAGACTTCAATGGTATTTATCATGCTATCGCCAGGTTTTGTAGAAGTGCTGATATAGGCAGTTTGGGAATCGGAGCTCCAAGCTCCTGTATAGGAGATGACCGCATATAATTCAGCATTTTCTAAGATTCGAACGGTGTTTTCAAGCTTATCATTGACTAGTTCGGCCATATAGACATTTGTTTTATATTCATTTCCGACCTGAACGGGTGTATCAAATAAGATTTTACTATGATCAGGTGATAGCTTGTAGAATGGCACCCAGATCCCTTCTTCATCCTTCCCACCTTCAACGAGCTGTGTAACTTCATCGGATGCTAAATCGATCATAAAAATTCCTGAGTTCCCTTTGTAAATATCATTAAAAATAATTTTGTCTGTTCCAATAAAGTCATAAGTATCCAACGAATCAATATTTTCTAATGTAGAAATGGTTTTAATATTCCCGTTATAGTCGAGATGGTATAGTCCATAGCCATCTTCCTTTGATTCTGCTGCGACATATATTCCTTCATCATCCTTTTTTATCGAGGTTAAGGTGAAATTATTGGTTTCGAACCAGTCCTTCATTTTCCAAGTATTTACTTCAGATGAGTCAACACGGATGACATGTACGACAATTTCTTCACCGCTCTCCACATGTATGACTTCTTTTCCCACAGCATCAGCAAAATAATATTCATACGTCTCGGTGCCGTTTCCAATTAGCTTCTCTGTACCAGATTCAAAATCAAGTACATATACTTTCTCATTCACTAATGAAAGAGCACGATTCCCATTTTCTGATATGGCAAAAAAGGGTTTTTCCGCAAGCTTCGTTTCTGCAAGTGTCCGTGCATCTATCATGTATGTTTCGTCATTTTGATTGTAATAAATTTTCTCCCCATGAAACCCTGTGTAATCCGCTTCTACTGGTAGCTTAACCGATTTCTCGTGTACAACAGGCTAAGGAGCTTTCCAGCTGCACATTTTCATTAATCGTGACTGTTTTTTGCGTATTTGCTGCTCCCGTTAGTGAACATCCCGTAGTTACTAATAACTAGATCAATCTCGGAGCCTTGAAATCTAGCTATTGCAGCTTTTCCCGTAGATGCTGAAAGCACAGAAAATCCTTCTTTTCGTAATGCATAAGCTAATATATCAACAATCGATTCCTCATCTTCAATAATTAAAATCCTTTTGTCCATTGTATTGCGTCCTTTCTTGTTCTTATAGCTATTTTACTAAAAAGATATTGCTAACGTATTGCCAACCGGGAAAAACATAGAAAAAGTGTCGAACAGTGGAACATAGGACAATCAATTAAGAAAATCCTATTTATATGCTCTACACCCCAACACCCACCTAGTTTTTACTATATTTAACATGTAGAAATTTGCTAATATTTGTAGAAAATTGCTTGAAATATTAGGTAATAAGGTTTATAATTTGTAACTGTTAATTATTTAGAATTGTAAAGTAGGTTATTTTAAGAAAAAAATTATCATGATCACAACTCTGTTGTAAGGCTAAAGGTGAATGATAAACCAATAAATTAATTAGCAAGACACTCTGGTGCCTAACTTTCTTAATTATGATTACGTTAAAACCCTTGGCTATTCAATGATACGGAGAATAGTCTTTTTTTTATCTTCTGTTAAAGAGATGTACTGGATGATCCGGTTGTGGCAGTCATCAAAAGAGAAGGTGATATTAAATGATCAGGTGATCAGAAAAAATCGTCATTATTTCAAAGCCGAAACGTTTATAGGTTTGTAGTATTTTAGACTTTATCAAAAAAATTTTAAAATAGATAAGAGGTCCTCATAGTGAAAAACTTCTTTAGAAATATGAAAGTAAAATTAATATTAGCATTTGCCTTTATACTCGTTATTCCCGCCATTAGTATTGGATTAATCTCTTATATGACAGCCAAAGATGCAGTGGAACATGAGGTATTAGCTGGAATTGGAGAAAATCTTGATTTATTAAATTTGACGATTGATAACACCATCGAGCCCAAAATTCATGATATAGATGTATTGTCCGAAACCGTAGCAGCATTGTTTGAAGGGGAAAGTAGTCCTGAATTACGTGGAATATTGAATCAGTATGTAAATTTGCACCAGGAAGCTCAAATTATATATGTTGGTACGCAAGAAGGCTTATTTGTGCAAGAACCAAAAACGGATATGCCAGTCGATTATGATCCAAGAAAAAGAGATTGGTATAAAGAGGCGATGGAGAGAAAAGGGGAAGTAGTGATATCGGAACCTTATATTTCAGCTAGTACAGGGGATATGGTCGTAACATTATCTAAAATGTTGAAAGACGGTTCAGGAGTTATAGGTGTTGATCTCGATTTAAGTTACCTACAAAAGCTCACAAATCAAGTAAAGATTGGTAAAGAGGGATACGCACTTATTTTAGATAAAAATAGAACATACATAGCTCACCCTACGAGTAATGCTGGGGATAAAGCTGAAGAAAGCTTTTACAATAAAATGTTTGAGAAAGAAAAAGGACAATTTAGCTATGAATTAGCTGGAAAAAATAAAATCATGGGATTTGTCACCAATGAAATGACAGGATGGAAAATAGGAGGAAATCTTTATTCTTCAGAGATCAGTGATGCCGCTGAATCAATTTTTCATAACACTGTGATCGTCATTGTGGTTGCATTGGTTATTGGTGCCTTAATGGTCTTATTTATCATAAAATCCATTATTAAACCGATTAGAGCTCTAAAAGAAAAGGCCATAACGATTAGTCAGGGGGATTTAACAGAGCATATTGAGATTCATTCCACTGATGAAATTGGTCAGTTAGGAAAAGCCTTTAATGAAATGCAGGAGAGCCTCAGTGGTCTAGTTCAAGAGGTAGATCAGCATGCAGAACAAGTTGCGGCTTCGGCAGAAGAACTAACTGCCAGCGCGGAGCAGACAACAAGTGCTACAGAGCAAGTATCTGCATCCATTCAAGAGGTGGCAAGTGGTGCGGAGAATCAGACGAATGGGTTGGATCAAAACGCACAGTTCTTGGCTAAAACTTCTGAGAGTATATCTCTTATAGCGGACCATTCTATGCATGTTGCGGAACTTGCTCATCATACGACAAGACAAGCGGAAATAGGTGGGCAAGCAGTTGCCAATACAGTGACTCAAATGAATTCTATTCATCATTCTGTTACGGAATCGAATACGATGATTAAATCTTTGTCTGAACGCTCTAAGGAAGTAAGGTCGATACTAGATGTGATTACGGGAATTGCGGATCAAACCAATCTTCTTGCTTTGAATGCAGCAATTGAAGCAGCAAGGGCCGGGGAACATGGCAAGGGTTTTGCGGTTGTAGCTGATGAGGTAAGAAAGCTTGCTGAACAATCTCAAAGCTCTGCAAAACAGATTCACGAAATTGTTCAAGGAATCCAAGAGGATACGGAAAGCTCCGTTCAGATTATGGCTCGTGTTATGGATGATGTGCAGGCTGGGGTAGAAGTATCTCATGAAGCGATAGAGAAATTCAATTTAATACTAGATAGTACGAAAGAAATTACTCCAGAAATGGAGGAAATTTCTTCAATGTCACAAAGGATATCAGCAGCTATTCAGGAGATTACTATTACTGCAAATGAACTATCCACAGTTGCGCAAAATAATGCCGCAACGTCAGAAGAAGTGGCAGCTTCTACAGAGGAACAACTAGCTTCGATGGAGGAAATCACTGCATCAGCAAAATCTCTTTCCTCTATGGCAGAAGAATTAAACCAATTAATTTCCAAGTTTAAGTATTAAGTAGAAATAGATCCCTCCCAAGTGCAGTTGGGAGTCCATTTCTAAATCACTTGCTATGTTTTTATTATTTGTAGCAAATAAAGGCTGTTTTATTAGGTAAGGACCAACTCTAATCAGGTGATGGGAGTTGGTCCTTTTTGTTAGCAATTGCTATCAAACGAATAGCGGCCGCTAGCAAAATGATAGCACTTGCTAGCAAAACAAAAAAAGTGAAACAAGTGATAGGCTTTGCTCGTATAAAATAGAAATAGAGAAAAGCAAGGAAGTGATGAAGCATGGTTAATTCGTGGGGACGGGAGAAGATAGAAATTCCTAAAACTAAGGGTGAGTGGATTTGGGATATTATCGGATATATGTTCTTCATCGGGTCAATCATTTTACTCGTGTTTGTGTGGAGCAGCCTTCCAGAACAGGTACCTAGTCATTATAATGCAGCCGGTGAGGTGGACCGTTGGGGATCAAAAATAGAGTTATTTATCTTGCCAGGGGTAGGGCTATTTACTGCTATTTTGATGCAGATTTTTGAAAGATTCCCTGAGATGCATAACTATCCTGCACGATTAAATGAATCAAACACAGAACAGTTTTATTTACATAGTCGCAAGCTTCTTAACAGACTAAAAAATATTTGTCTTATCCTATTCTCACTCATACTCTATGAATCCATATCGATTGCTATGGAGTGGGGAAATGGTTTTGGAAAGTGGTTCCTCCCGCTGGCTCTTGTTGGGACCTTTCTTCCAATTGTCCATGGACTGATTCAACAAAGGAAAATCAAATAGACTGACGACCAATGGGAAGGGGAGTATTGAATAGGGTCGACTAGGGTAAGGCTTTGGGCAGATCTGTGGGTACTTTTCCATCAAGTGGTATATAATATCCTCCATAATCAGTATGCAAGGAGGAATGGTTCATGGAGATCGGAATTAGCACGTTTGTTGAGACAACCCCGGACGTCAAGACAGGGAAAGTGATTAGTCATGCAGAGAGATTGCGTGAGGTGGTAGAGGAAATTATCCTAGCGGACCAGGTGGGGTTGGACGTATATGGGGTGGGAGAGCATCATCGAAAGGACTATGCAGCTTCTTCTCCAGCAGTTCTACTTGCCGCCGCTGCATCCCAAACAAAAAGAATTCGGTTAACGAGTGCCGTATCGGTGCTTTCCTCCGATGACCCGGTACGGGTGTTTCAGGACTTCGCCACACTCGATGGGATATCAAATGGTCGCGCAGAAATCATGGCAGGACGTGGCTCCTTTATCGAATCATTCCCGCTGTTTGGCTATGATTTAGATGATTACAATGAATTATTTGATGAAAAACTAGATTTGCTGTTAAAAATTTGCCAATCAGAAAAAGTAACCTGGAGCGGCAATCATCGCCCAGCGATCAATAATTTGGGCATCTATCCACGTCCCGTACAGAACCCTCTGCCAGTTTGGATTGGAAGCGGTGGTACTCCACAATCCGTTGTTCGAGCAGGACAGCTTGGTCTACCGCTTGTATTGGCGATCATCGGTGGTAGACCGACCCAATTTGCCCCGCTTGTGAAATTATATAAGAGGGCGGCAGCAGAGGCAGGCCATGATGTATCGAAGCTCCCTGTTGCGTCACACTCCCATGGTTTTATTGCCGAGAGTGAAAAGATTGCCTGTGAAAAATTCTTCCCGCCAACACAGTATGCCATGAACGTTATTGGAAGGGAACGGGGCTGGGGCCATTATGATCGAGCGACATTTGATGCGGCGAGAAGCCCAGAAGGCGCACTTTATGTGGGCGATCCAGAAACCGTGGCGCAAAAGATTATCCATCTCCGCAAAAATGTCGGCATCACCCGTTTCATGCTCCATGTACCACTTGGAACGATGCCACACGCCGATGTCATGAAAGCCATTGAACTCCTAGGCACAGAGGTCGCCCCTCGAGTCCGCGAAGAAATCGCCAAATGGGAAGAAGAAAATTAGGTACCTGGTACCATCCGTGGACATTTGACCCAATTTGTCCGTCCCATATGGACAATGGTACCTGGTACCATTGGTGGACATTTTCTACCTGGGGTGGACACTTCAAAATCAAACCGCTAATGAAGAGGGATTTTTTAAAGTCCCTCTTTACTTTTGTGTTTTATGGGTGTAGAATTTCTACATACCTAATAAATCTAGGTAGGTGAGAGAATGTTTAATCGCGAATTGGTAAAGGGGAGTACTTCACTGTTATTGCTGCAGCTGTTGAATGAGCGGGATATGTATGGCTATGAGCTTGTCAAGGAGCTAGAAAGGCGCAGCAGCAATGAGTTTTCCCTAAAGGAAGGAACTCTGTATCCGGCTCTTCATAAGCTCGAAAAGCAGGAATATATTGAATGCTATTGGCAGGCGCAGGAGAAGGGTCCAGCGCGGAAGTATTATCGTATTACTGAGGCGGGAAGAGAAATTCTTCTTGAGAGAACTCGTGAATGGAACGATTTTGTTTCGATCATGAACAAGATGATGGGAAGAAAAAATCATGGAACAGCTGAAGAATGAATTTTTAACAGAACTTAGCAAGCGCCTAGGAAATCATGAAGAAAAAGAATCGATTCTACAGGAATATGAAGCCCATCTTGATGAACTTCTGATCACCTTATTTAAGCTTGATGATGAAGCTGCCATAAGGGAAGAGATTTACAAAAGATTTGGCAATCCTGAAGAAATAGCAGAAATGTGGAGGGAAGAGCTCTCCGTCACGCCTAGCAACATGAAATGGTTGTTCATTGCTGTTAACATTCTTTTTTTCGGAGGGGGTGCGGTCCTAACCCTTGCCCATAATCTGTTTGATTGGGGTTGGCTTGCTAAGCTATGGAATTATTTGACCTCCATTCCGATTTTAATCGCAATGATATATTTGTTCTTCTGGGCGTTACTCGGCTATGAAATTGGCAGAGGCTTTGGCCATCGGGGAAAGAGAATACTGAAGAAAACTTTCCTACTAGCATTAATTCCAAACTTAACCTTGATGTTCTTAACCGTATTTCGAATCATTCCTCGTGAATGGTTCCACCCGTTATTGTCTGAAGCCTTTATCGTCATATGCATTCTTTTTACCGTTCTTTTATATCCGGTTTGTCTTATCAGCTACAAATGGGGGAAAAAAGCTTCGATATGAGCTTTTTTTTACCAATATACATAGAATTTCTATATAGGTAGAATTACAATGGAGGTACAAAGATAATGGAAATTAAAGTGGAAAAAATAGATTGGCTCTTTCTCTTTCTATGTCTAATCGTCGGGATTGTGGCGGAGGAAGCCTTTTTCAGAGATCAAATTGGTATTTCCTATTTTGTCTTTATCGTCGTATTTTATATGCTGTTCTTTTGGCGATTTCGCTCATTCTCCTTCTCGCATCAAAGGCTGGGATATCTCGTGTTAATTGCCGTTTGGATACTTTCAGCAAGCTATTATCTGTCTGATTCGGTCCTTTTTTACACATTGAATCTGCTTGTCATTCCGTCACTTGTTATTTTTCATCTGGCACTTGTAACATTACCGAAAAAGATCGAGTGGAGCAGCATTCCTTTTATTGGTTATATTTTTAAGCGGCTTGGGGATGGATTTCTTTACAGTGTTCGTTTTTCCAGCCAATTAACAAATAAATTCAAACAGAATAGCAATCCCAAAAAGTATGATGTTGTGAAAAAAATCCTAATAGGGATGGTCATTTCCGTACCGATTTTGTTCATCGTTCTCAATCTTCTCATAGAAGCGGACACACAATTTGCAAGAATCCTGAATATCTTACCGAATTTACTAACCTTTAGGGTGGAATATATCATCCGCTTATGTATTATTCTTCTTTATACATTTGGATTCTTTGGATTCATGCAGGCACTTAAGCAAAAAAAGCTTCCGCACACAGAAGGGACGCTGAAGCCGATTTCAGTAGATGGGATTATTACATTAACGGTTCTATTACTCATGAATGTGGTGTATCTTCTGTTCGTGGCTGTCCAGTTTAAATACTTTTTCAGTGGCACCCTTGAGGATGGCTACACCTATGCGGAATATGCGCGTCGTGGGTTTTTTGAATTGCTGTTCGTGACTTTAATCAATCTTTCGGTTACGACCGGAGTCATTAGCTTCACCAAAAACGTTCAGGGAGCATTAAAGCAGGCCATTCGCTTCGCCTTGACGATTCTAGTATTAGCAAGCGGTGTGCTTCTTGTCTCAGCGTTTATGAGGTTAACGATGTATGAGGATGCTTACGGCTTCACATTTACAAGGGTTCTAGCCCATTCTTTTATGATTTTCCTTATGGTGATTTTCGCCTATACACTGGTAAAAATTTGGCTGGAGAAGCTGTCATTGTTCCATTTTTACTTTATTGCCGCACTGCTTTATTATGTAGGGATCAATGTTGTCAATCTTGACCAGTTTGTTGTGGAGCAAAATCTCACTCGCTATGAGAAAACGGGAAAAATTGATATTCATTATTTAGACAGCATGTCCGCAACGGGAACGCTTGGATTAATAGAGCTTTATAAGAAAGATCCTCATGTTCCAGGTTTGAAGGAACTCCTCGAGCAGCAGAAGGAAGACCGAGAATACATCAAAAGCGACGCCTGGCAATCACATAACTGGGTTAGAGATAAGGCTTATAAAGAGCTGGGGAGGATCCAGTTTTAAGAAGGTCCTGTTATAGCTTGTTCTACCGCCATGAGTGAACATCAACATCGCCAAGAAGAAAGGGAAGCGCTAGGCTTCCCTCTTTGAATTCATTGCTTAAGACCAAAATGAAGCTGAGTTGTTCCGGTTATTTTTAACTTCTGGCCCTTTTTCAACAGCACGTCAATCTTTGTTCCACTATCCCCGCCAATGACCTCATAAATATGAGGGGATTGCCCCTTCTCGAATATTTGCAAATATCCTAAATCATCGCCTGTCACAACGTAGGTGCCTTCCTTAATATCTTTGCCAACCTCCCAAATGCCCGTGCTTAAATCGGTTGAGACCTTTGTTTCGACGGGAGTAATAAACACCTGCTCGAAGCTGTTCACATGGATGATATGAGAACCGTTCAGATCGACCGTGATTGTTTCAATTCCTAGAGGAGGTGGCGCGATCAATTCATGGAGCAGCAAGCCTCCGTTTTCATCTCGAATGTAGACGTTTCCGCTCAATTGGCCACTGATTTGGTACCTGCCTTCGGGAACCGTAATGTCCTTCCCCTCTTTGTAAATAGCATCAACCACCATTTCCTTCGCCATGGCATTCGTTCTATCGATGGAGTCATAAATGGATTCACTCATATTTTCCAGTAGCTTCTCCTTTTCATCGCCCGTAATCTCATAATTTGTTTGATAGCTAAGTACCTTTTCAGAGGGCTGAGGCTGGCAGCCTGTGAAAAAAAGCAAGCTAATCATCATGAAGCAGATAACCTTTTTCATCGATCCTGTGCCTCCCTATCTAACGTACCCTTTACATTTCAACGTAGAATTTTTCATACAGCTCCATGGTTCCGAGAGGTCCTACGGTTAACTCCTTCACTTTCGACGCAAGGAACCGTTCGATCCACTTTGATTGTTCATCTTCATCCATCTGATCAATCGGGATACAGCACAAATGATTAGCAATAAAAAGATGGTCATCGGGTAGCTTATATTCCTGTGAAAGCCTTTCATACTGCTCACGGTCTATATCAATTTTTATATAAAGAGCGGTTGATTCATCTAGGCTCTGCTGATGAATGATCCCTCCAGCCTTTAAATACAGGACCCGATCAGCGTATAAATCGAGATTTTCTAATAAATGTGAAGCAACAAATATAAGCTTTTCTTCCTGTTTCATCTTCATTAACTGTTGAGAAATAAGGGCAACATTGGAGATATCGAGCCCATTCATGACTTCGTCCATCAGCATAATGGGTGTATCCGCAGCCATCATCATGGCAAAGCATAAGCGCTGCCGCATCCCCAATGAGTAGGTGCGAACCTTTTTCTTAACATACCCTGTCATCCTTAGCTGCTCGATAACTTCTGGAATATGCCGAGTCGTTCCTTTCCACATACTGGCGTATAAATTCAAGTGGTCAACACCGGTTAATTCATCGAATAAATCACCCTGGTCAGGAAAGCTGACGAGGATTTTTCGAATCGAGAGCTCGTCTTTTTCTGTTTTGTACTCTAATTGATCTAAAAATGTAACAGAGCCTGAATTCGGCTTTAAGAAATTAGCAATCACATTGAATAAGGTTGTTTTTCCTGTGCCATTCGGGGCAACCAGACCGATGATTTCCCCTTTTTCAGCGGTTAATGAAAGCTTATTTAAAACAGTTTTATCCTTATATATAACGGAAATATCCTTCAATTTAAGCATGCTTTGCCTCATTTCTAAAGGTTGTTTTCGTACGGATTGTGGCTTTCTAAAACGGTTTTAGAAGGGGTTTGTCCTTCGGTTTTCTAATATACATGTACTGATTGATAGCATAGATGCAGCCGATTAATAGGAAAGTGATGCCTGCCAGCCATACCATGGCATTCCCCCAATCAAGGGAGGGGCTCCCGAGCTGTACGGCTAAATCTCCAGATAAACAACTAGCAATGTCTATGTATTTTATCGGAGAGAGCAGAGGTGAATGAACTAGGTCTGGCAGAAAATAGATTCCGATTCCTACCAATAGATTGGCAAATGCGTTTTGAAATAGCATGTTCAGCAAGATGGAAAAGATAAGGATCAGCACCGTAACTAGAGCCATTCCTACAAATATATAAATCAGGTACTGCCAAATTGAAACAGCTATATATTCATGATTTTTATAGATTAAGATTGGAAAAGAAAAATCCTTCGCTTGTAGCTTCGTAACGATATAGCCCATCCCTATTAAAAACCCCATAATGAGTAGGACATAAATATAGCAGAAATAAACAGTAATCTTTCCTCCAACCTTTTTGAAGAAGGAGAGGGGAAAGCCCTTCGTTATCGTTTCGTGCACCTTTTCATAGAGTAGTAGCTCACTGCCGCAAATTAGGATGATGATGAGAAGCAAGAGCCCGCTCATCCTATTCAGGGCATTGGTAAAAAAGTGATTAGTTAGAAAGGAGCTCTCTTCAATGGTCATCTGATGCTCTTTCATATAATGAAGCAGAGCATCCTCCTTCAGAATCTCTTCCTTCGATTTAATGAGGTGCTTTGGGATTCCTTTATTACCGAGCTCATGAACCTGAAGGCGCAGCTGATTGAGCTCCAAGCCATTTTCGATATATTGCTCGCTATCATCGCCAATGCCTAAATAATAGACTTGGAAATTTATTAAAGACGATTGCTTCAGAAGATTTTCATGGATTTTGGCCATCACCGGAAGCTCTTCTCCCATGTATTCTACATTTTCAAAAATGATATTCATTTCTTCTTTTTCTACTCTTTTTTGCTCAATTAATGTCTGGGGTTGAGCCCTGCTATCATATATAAAGAATACGAGGAAAAAGAGCAGTAAAAACACAGCAATAAACCAGCTTTTTCGATTGTGAAGCAATAGCTTTGTTTCAAATCTAGTATAATTCCAGAACATCTTTTAGTTCCTTTCTGCTTGCTCTGATAAATTTATAGGTATGGATTTGAGCAAAACACAAGTACAGCCCTCTACTTAAATCCCCTGATAAAAACGGCGTCTATCAACCATGCGGGAAACGACAAAAAGAATGATTTCTATAACGAGTACTGTTATTAAGAAAACGAGAATTCCTTTTTCATAGGTAATGGTTTGCGAGTTAATAAGATAATTTTTTTCGCCAGTGATGACTTTACCAACCTCAAAGAATGTCTGCGGGAAATGACTAATCTCAATTCCAAATAAATCTCTTAAGCTTCTAGAAAAATAAACTCGTTCACAAAAGAGAAAGCCGGTGCTTACCATTAGTACAAGCCAAGTATTTTTGAAGAGAAGGCTCCAAATTGCATTAAACCGAATAAAAAGATAAATAAGAATGGGGATAAGCCCTAGGGACATCAAGAAAAACTTTGCTAGTGAAATGGTCTCATATTGATTCTGTCCAAACACACCCGCTTGATTGGGGATCTGGATTGGAACGCGAATGGAAAAGGATCCGAACCCATTTTGAATCGCAAGAATGATAGTGGCTAGGACAAGAATGGCAGCTAACACAACGAATGTATAGCAAAAAGCGACCAATGACTTAATGTTGATTAAGCGGTACCATGAAATAGGCAGGCCTTGTAGAATGGTCCGATTTTGACGGTCCTTCGTCAACATGTCACAGCTAAAATAAATGGCACAAAAGAAGATACCTAATACGACAGAGCTCAGAAGTAAATTCTGGATGGTTTGCAGGGCAGTTTTTTGCTCGAGCAGTTCATAGGTAATGGGTAGACCCTCGTTTAAGTATCCCTGATAACGAAGGATTGTTTGATTAAATAAATGAATGCTGTCCTTTCCAGGGAAGGGGGAATTAAAGATGGTCATGTCGTTCGGACTGACCCCGTTATAAGCAAAGTCCTTCATTCTTAGATGGGTAAAGCGAACGAAATTCTCATCTTCAAATGCTCTAAGTAGCTTGCTTCGAATTTTCATTTGGTACTCATTTTCAGCATAAATGAATCGGCCAGACATGGGCGAAAAGCCGGCTTCCCCACGGGCTTCCTTTGCTGTCTGAACTGCGGCAAGCTCTTCTAGCTCTTGCTTTGTTTGGATAGGATTAAATGAATCAGGGGTTTGTTTTTCCGGAAGGACAAACATACAGTAGCTGATGACTAAAACCAGTAAAGCGAGAATAAATAGGATATTTTTTTGGCTTCTTGTAATCATTTTGAATTCATGTTGGATGATCGATTTATTCAATATGAGTTCTCCTTTTATAGCGCATATGAAAAATTACTTGTTTGATAGTTACTCATTATTCTATTATAAGATTTTTCCAGTCATAGTAAAGTGATAAATATGAATTATTATAATATTTTGATGGAGGGAATATTATCTTCTAGGGAAAAGGAGATGGACAATATAAAAGAGGATAGCTTGAACACTATCCTCGAAAAATATTCTTATTATGATAAAAAGGTATACTGATAAACTTCTAGCCACCCATATATTTCGCATAGTACGACTTTGCTTCTGTTATATCACTAACCCCGTGGATCAGAACACGTCCATCCTTAAAGAAAACCATTGTAATGTGCTCATTAGGTGAAAAGCGAAGCAAGAAAGGGTTGATGATCGTTTTTCCACTTTCGCTGAGCCTTTTGGCAATTGCAGATAAGTGAAATTCCTTTGTATGCCTCGGGTTAATTTGTATGGTATCCCGACCGCATAAAACCGCATAGGATGTTTGTAAATCGGAGGAGCGATCAAGAAATTCAAACTGATGGTGTACACAGGCTGGACATTCAGGATTTCTCCCAGCAGAAACATCCATCTGCAAATTGGAATTGTACCAGATGTCAAATTGCTCAAGATGGGGGTTGGGTTCAGCGTCTATTAGGATTTTTAGAGCTTCGACAGCTTCAAAGGAACCAATGATATCTGTGATCGGAGCAAGGACACCAACTGTATCACATGTTTCACCCAGACCGGTTTGGATTTCTGGGAATAGGCACCGGTAGCAAGGGGTTTTTCCAGGGATGAAGACGGCATGCATTCCTCTGGAAGAAACTGCGGCACCAAAAACCCATGGAATACCAAGCTTGAGGGAGACATCATTAATCAAGTAACGTGTTGGGAAATTATCAGTCCCATCTATAATCACATCGAACCCGCTGAGAAGCTCTTCAGCATTATCTAAATTTAGGTCAGCGATAATGGGCTCTATCATTACCATAGAGTTTATTTTTCCAAGCCTTCTTTCCGCCGCAATGACCTTTGGCAGGTTACCGGCAGCGTCCTCCTCATCAAAAAGGGATTGCCGTTGGAGATTAGATAATTCGACTAAGTCCCGGTCAATTATCCGAACATGGCCGACACCTGCACGGACCAAATGATTCGCAACCACAGTTCCAAGTGCCCCCATTCCTACGATAGCAGCCTTTTTCCTTAGTAGTTTTTTTTGACCGTCCTCTCCAATCGGTTTAAAGAGCATTTGTCGAGAATAGCGGCTTAATTCCATGTTAAAATCTCCCCTCATCGAAATAGAAGCAAATAATTATTGGTTATTAACAAAATAAAGGAATTTTCATAGTTTTTAGAGAATTATAATATGTTGAGGGGCATTTAATCAATTTGAAAGAGGTGGGAACAAAAGATGAATCTTGGTGGTTTCTTAAACAAAGAAGTTGTTGTGGATTTGACCAATGGAACTATTGATTACAGGGAAATCAATGAAGAGGATGCCAAAAAGTACATTGGCGGTCGAGGGCTCGGGGTGAAATACATGTTAGATAATGGCCCGAAGGTAGAACCCTTTTCTGAAGACAACTTACTCTGCTTCATGACTGGTCCTGTCACTGGTTCACGCTCTTCGATGAGTGGGCGCCTAGCGGTTGTAACCAAATCGCCTCTCACTGGCACGGTAACCGATTCTCATATCGGTGGCTGGACGGCTGCAAGGCTAAAATGGGCAGGAATAGACAACCTTATTTTCAAAGGGAAAAGTGATAAGCCAGTGTATCTGTTCATTGAAAATGGTCAGGCCGAGCTTCGTGATGCTACTGCACTATGGGGCAAGAGTACAAGGGAAATGGTTAAAGCAATGCAGGATCAATATGGTGAGAAGGATTTAAGCGTGCTAACCATTGGCCAGGCGGGAGAGAATAAGGTTCGCTTTGCTAGCTTCATCAATGAGCACGATCGTGCTGCTGGTCGAGGTGGTACCGGGGCGATTGCTGGTTCGAAGCTTTTAAAAGCAATTGTCATTAAGGCCTCGCAAAAAGGCAATATGCCAGTACCGAAGCACAAGGAGGAGTATAACAAAGCAAACAGTAAGGCAGTTAAGGCGATTCTTGAGGGAGGATTAACCGCACCAAACAAAGGTGGATTATCCGTATATGGAACGAATGTCTTAACAAACCTGATCAATGAAGTAGGGGCTCTTCCTACAAAGAACTCACAATATACGCATTGGGAAGAAGCTGAGAAGCATAGCGGTGAATATGTTCATAAGAATTTGCGCATAGCCAACAACACCTGTCATGCCTGTCCAGTTGGCTGTAAGATTGAGGTAGAAGTAGCAGATGGAAAGTATAAGACTCGAGTAGAAAGCTTTGAGTTCGAATCTTCCTGGTCACTCGGATCAAATTGTTTGCTGTCTGATGCTGAGGCGATTGCCTATCTAATTGACCTTTGCAACGAATATGGTCTGGATACGATCGAGCTTGGCCATGCCTTCTCTGTGTCAATGGAAGCAAGTGAGAAAGGATACATTGATGAAACACTCAAGTGGGGCGATGCGGATGCAATGATTGATTTGACGAGAAAAATTGCTTTCCGTGAAGGTCTAGGTGGTATTCTTGCTGAAGGTCCAGCACATGCAACAGCAGCATGGGGCCATCCAGAGCTTTCGATGTCTGTGAAAGGGCAATCGATCCCAGCTTACGACCCGCGTGGAATTCAAGGAATTGGTCTTGGATATGCGACTAGTAACCGTGGTGCCTGCCATTTACGGGGGTATACTGTTGCCAGTGAAATTGCAGGGATCCCAGAGCCAACGGATCGCCTTGCACCTGAAGGAAAAGGCGAGCTTCTAAAGGTATTCCAAGATATGCTTGCTTTCTCTGACTCTATGAATATTTGTAAATTCTCATCCTTCTCCGAGAATGCGGAGCATTATGCCGAGCAATATAGCACGATGACCGGAAATACACTAACTGCTGATGATGTGATGCTTGCTGGGGAACGTATCTATAATTTAGAGCGTTACTATAATAATTTGGCTGGCTTTAATAAGCGTGAAGATGATTTCTTACCGAAACGTTTCACGGAAGAGCCGGCATCTGGAAATAGTGCAGGTTCTGTCAGCCGGATGGATATCATGCTTGATGAATATTATCAGGCTAGAGGTTGGAAAAATGGAGTGGTACCAACAGAAAAGCTGATTGAGCTCGGCATTCTTTCTGAAGGTAGCAGCTCCGCAACAGAAAAGATATAAAAGAGATATTTAAATAACTTAAAATAATCATAACAAAGACCCAAGTACAGGAATAGGTACTTGGGTCTTAATTTGTGAATATTTTGTGAACAATCGGTATATTTTATTTTATAACTTAATAAAACTTAACGAAAACAAACAACTTTTCCCCTAACCACCAATTCTTGTTGTCTTTAATCGGTATTTTTTTACTATTTCCTTCAAGATCTTTTCATCTGTTGCAGAGAAACGAATTAGCACTGTGTTAACTTTGAAAACAGGAGTTAGGACTAGTTCTCCTTCGCTTAAAACCTCTCCACTCCAGTTTTTCCCCTCATAAAGATGGGGAGGCTTGTCGGTGATTGGATTGCCTCCGAGCTCTTCCAGATACATTTTTAAATGTTTACTATTTATCCCACGAAACTCAAGCTCACAGCTTACCATTCAACCACCTGCGACAGGTGGGAATAACGCCATTTGATCGGTTTCTTTGACCACCGTCTGAAGATCTTCCGAATGGATAATATTCTTTCCATTAATATAAACATGGACAAACGGCTTAAGCTTCTTGTCTGTCGTAAATATTTCTTCATCTATTTCCGGATACATTTCGACCATTTTATCTAGAACATCTATCACCTGGTTTCCATCCGGATTCACCTCTATAGAAACACCACCACAAATATCTCGAAGATTTGCAAACACCTTCACCTGCATAAACTCCTCACCCCTTAGTATCCTTATTGATTTTATCTTAAAATGGATTCTAACTTTTGTCACGAATGCTTAACTGAAAAGATGGAAAATTTGGCAAAGTTATTGAGTAAAGTAAAAAGGATTTTCTATTGTATGAGCAAAGAAAAATTATGCAAGCGCTTGCACAAAAAGTGCGTAAAGTTTAAAATGAATGCAAATAGGGGGTGAACAGGGATGAGGAAAAAAGAACCCTGGTGGAAGCGAAGTGTCGTCTATCAAATCTACCCAAGGAGTTTTATGGACTCCAATGGGGATGGCATCGGTGACTTGCAAGGAATTATTTCGAAACTTGATTATCTAGAAATGTTAGGTATTGAAGTCATTTGGTTAAGTCCAATCTATGATTCTCCCAATGATGACAACGGCTACGATATTCGAAATTATCGGGAGATCATGCAAGAATTTGGAACTATGGATGACTTTGAAGAATTAATTTATGAGGCAATGAAAAGAAATATTCGAGTTGTGATGGACCTTGTTGTTAATCATACATCGGATGAACATTCCTGGTTTGTAGAATCTAAGTCTTCCAAGGATTCCAAGTACAGAGATTACTATATTTGGAGAGATGATGAGAATGGAGAACCGCCAAATAATTGGGGTTCAATTTTTTCTGGACCAGCCTGGAAAAAGGATGGAACCACAAACTCATATTACCTGCATTTGTTCTCAAAGAAGCAACCAGATTTGAATTGGGCACATGAGCCTTTAAGAAAAGAAATTTACGACATGATGAAGTTTTGGTTAGATAAAGGGATAGGCGGCTTCCGAATGGATGTTATCAACTTCATTTCAAAGGACGAAGCCTTGCCAAATGGAAAGATACATCCTGGGCAGTTGTATGGTGATGGTAGTCCGTATTACATCAACGGTCCTAAAATTCATACCTATTTACGTGAAATGCATGATGAGGTCTTAAGCCATTATGATGTGTTAACGGTGGGAGAAACTCCAGGGGCCTCAACAAAAGATGCTCAAATTTATACGGATCCCCAAAATCATGAATTAAATATGGTTTTTACTTTCGAACATATGAATTTAGATAGTGGGCCATATGAAAAATGGGATTTACGGCCATTTGATTTAGTAGCTCTAAAGCGAAATCTAGAGAAGTGGCAGCATGGTTTACACCAAGTTGGTTGGAATAGTCTCTATTGGAATAACCATGACCAGCCGCGGGTCGTCTCTCGGTTTGGAAATGATGGAGAATACCGAGAATTGTCTGCTAAAATGTTGGCTATTAGTCTTCATATGCTCCAAGGCACACCTTATATATATCAAGGTGAGGAATTGGGTATGACCAATGTTAAATTTCAACATATCGATGACTATCAGGATATCGAAACTATCAATATGTATAAAGAAAAAAGGGGGCAAGGCATTGCCCATGAGACGATAATGTCGAGCATTTATGCAAAGGGTCGCGATAATGCACGAACCCCAATGCAATGGACAAAGAATGGAGGATTTACGTCTGGGACCCCTTGGCTTAAGCTGAATGAAAATACATCTTATATCAACGCAGAGGCAGCCTTATCTGATCCTCAATCTATTTTTTATACTTATCAAAGGCTCATCCAGCTAAGAAAAAAATATGACATTATTACAGAGGGACGTTTCCAGTTGTTGTTGCCTGACCATCCCCAGCTCTTTGTATACAAACGGCAAATGGATGAGGAAGAATGGCTAGTTGTAGCCAATTATTCGATGGTATCTCATGATATTAATTGGAGCGAATGCCATGTTGATGGAGAAAATAATCAGTGGACACTCAAGATTGCAAACTATGATGAACCCATTTTGGAAAAGGATATGATAAGAGTGCGTCCCTATGAAGCATTCGTGCTTGCTTTCCAGAAGGGGACTTTCTAATTGGTGAAAAAAATCCCATTTGGAACGTGTTCACTTTTTTGATAAAAACACAGAATTGTGGATAAAATAAATACTTGTTATTTTCCATGCTCTATGCTAGGATGAGGGTACATTAAAGTTGTGCAAACGCTTTCCCAAGCTTTGCTCTTCTTTTTTGAGATTTGCGCAAACGTTTTCGCAATAAACTATTTAAATATTTTAAAGGTGGAGGGAAAACAATGAAAGGCAAGTGGCAAGTTGGGTTAATAGCTTTGTTTTTAGTTTTGGCTGGGTTTTTAGCTGGCTGTAGCTCTGATAAGAAAGAAAAGGAATCAGCTGGCAAAACAGGCGGTGAAGCAAAGGGAGAACAGGTAACAATTGATATTTTTCAATTTAAAGTAGAGTTTAAGGATCAGTTTGAAGCAATTGCGAAAGCATATGAAGCAGAGCATGACAGTGTGAAAATTAATATTACTACTGTTGGGGGCGGGGAAGATTACGGTGCAGCTCTTCGTTCCAAATTTGCATCTGGCAATGAGCCGGCAATTTATAATATCGGGGGACCACAGGATGTGGCGGATTGGAAGGATAAATTAGCTGATTTATCAGATACTGAAGCAGCAGGTCTTGCTTTAGATGGTACATTAGCTGGTGTGACAGTTGATGGGGAAGTATTAGGTCTTCCATTCAACCAAGAAGGTTATGGTTTGATCTATAACAAGAATGTTTTTGAAAAAGCAGGAATTGACCCTGCATCGATCGTAGATTTTGCTTCATTAGAAGCAGCTGTAAAGGAAATAGACAGTAAGAAGGATGAACTGGGTCTTGAAGCAGTATTTGCTTTACCAGGGAAGGAAAAATGGGTAACTGGCTTGCATTTATCCAATGCTTTCTTAGCGCCAGAGTTTGATCAAAACGTTCTAACTGCATTTGATTCAAAAACAGTCGAATTTAAATATGGGGATGCGTTCAAGAAGGTATTAGACCTTCAAAATAAATACTCTGTACAGCCAACTGTAAGTCTAGATTATTCTAAGCAAGTAGAAGAATTATTCTCACTTCAAAAGGTTGCAATGATTCAACAAGGGAACTGGGTATATGGTTCTATTGCTGGTATTGATGAAGAATTTGCTAAAAATGGCATTGGTATCCTTCCAATTCCTGTAGAAGGCTATGAAGGAGATCGTATTCCTGTAGGAATCCCAATGTATTGGGGAGTTAACAGCAATGCTGATGAGGCAGTAGTAAAAGAAGCAAAAGCGTTCTTAGACTGGTTATATACCTCCGAAACTGGTAAAGAAGCAGTAGTAAGTGATTTCAACTTTATCCCTGCATATGAAGGATATGATTCTTCTAAAATATCAGATCCACTTTCAAAGGATGTTTATGAGTATTCAGAAAAAGGAAAAACAATCGGCTGGACATTCATGGGTTATCCAACCTCATGGGGAGAAAATGAGCTTGGTGTTCAAATTCAGAAATACTTAAGCGATGAAGCAACATGGGAAGAAGTTATTGACGCATCGAAAAAGGCTTGGGAAGCAGGGCGGAAATAGAGAATACGTAGATAAAACAAAGTAGCATTCGTGCTACTTTGTTTTATCAAAAGGGTAAAAATGACGTAGGTGGGAAGTACATTTTTTGTAAGTATGGAGGGTTGAACATGCGCATACGGGATTTATCGTACTGGCTCTTCTTAATGCCTGTGTTGGTTGCGCTTATATTAGTTGTGATAGCTCCTTTGCTGCTAGGTGTCTATTACTCCTTTACCGATTGGAATGGGATTTCAGCAAATGGCTTTGTCGGATTTGAGAATTATACTGCGCTGTTCCAGGATGAAAGATTTCTAGATTCGCTTTGGTTTACAACCAAGTTCTCGATTGTCTCCATTGTCTTGATTAATGTGATAGGACTATCTCTTGCCCTACTCGTAACCGCAAAATTAAAAACAAATAAATTCATGCGAACTATTTTCTTTATGCCAAATCTAATTGGTGGCTTAATTCTGGGTTTTATTTGGCAATTTATTTTTACGAAGGCGTTTGATGGTATAGGCTCTCTCTTTGGGATTGAGAGTCTACAAGGTTGGTTATCTACTTCAAGCACAGGGTTCTGGGGTCTTGTTATCTTAATGAGCTGGCAGATGTCAGGATATATCATGGTCATCTATATCGCTTACTTAGAGGGTGTCTCAAAGGAGCTTATTGAAGCTGCTGAAATCGATGGGGCCAACGTATTCCAAAGATTTCGTCATATTGTATTTCCTCTCGTCGCACCTGCTTTTACAGTCAGCATGTTTTTGACACTATCCAATACTTTTAAGCTTTATGATCAGAACCTATCGTTAACGGGTGGGGGGCCATATGACTCGACACAAATGGTCGCAATGGATATATTTAGAACAGCCTTTAGCCGTTATGATATGGCGTATGCACAAGCAAAAGCGATCATTTTCTTCATTATCGTGGCTGTTATTGCTTTGCTACAGGTCTATGTGAACAAGAAACGTGAGGTGGAAATGTAATGCGAAAGCCGTATTTAATTCCGCTTGAAATATTGGGGATCCTATTAGCCCTTCTTTGGTTATCCCCATTTTATTTAATGATTGTTAATTCCCTCAAATCAAAACGGGAAATTTTCGAGGATACATTAAAGCCACCGAGTTCTTTGACATTTGATAACTATGTACAGGCATTTACAGAGCTTGATTTTCTTAAAACATTCGCGAACTCAATATTCATTACTGTAATGAGTGTCGTGATCATCATTGTTTTCTCGGCTATGGCAGCTTACGCACTTTCACGTAGCAAGAGCAAATTAAGTTCCGTTATTTTCTATTTATTTGTTGCTGCAATGCTTATCCCTTTCCAATCGGTTATGATTCCACTTATTACAATTTTTGGTAAAATCGAAATGCTTAACCGGACTGGTTTAATCTTTATGTATCTTGGTTTTGGAGCTAGTCTTTCAATATTTTTATACCATGGTGCTTTAAATTCTATACCACGTTCATTAGATGAAGCTGCTACAATAGATGGGGCAAATAGGTTTCAAATTTTTTGGCATATTATTTTCCCTATACTTAAGCCGATCACGGTGACTGTTGGAATTTTGAATACGATTTGGATTTGGAATGATTACTTGCTTCCGTCCTTAGTGATTAATCAGCAAGGAATGGAGACCATTCCTCTGAAAATGTTCTTTTTCTTTGGAGAATATACAAAACAGTGGCATCTTGCCTTAGCGGGACTTACATTAGCGATCATTCCGATTATCATCCTATACTTCTTTGCCCAACGAGAAATCATTAAGGGAGTATCTGAGGGTGCGGTTAAATAAACTTGCAAGGAAAGGGGAATCCCAGTGGCGGTTACAATTATTGATGTCGCACGAGAAGCAAATGTATCACCGTCAACTGTTTCGCGTGTTATTGCAGATAGCCCAAGGATTAGTGAACAGACGAAGCGCAGGGTTCGCGAAGTAATGAATCAGTTGGGGTACTATCCTAACTTTCAAGCTAGGAACCTTGCTGCAAAAACCACACAAACAATCGGTGTAATTATGTCAGATTCTACTTCATTGGCCTTCCAGAATCCGTTCTTTCCAGAAGTAATTCGGGGAATATGTGTGAGTGCTCATGCTAGTAAGTATGGTATTTACTTTTCCACAGGTGGTACGGAAGAGGAAATCTTTCAAGAAGTTGTGTCCATGGTGCAAGGGAAAAAGGTGGATGGAATTATTCTACTATATTCCCGTGTTGGAGATCGGACGATGAAATATTTAAAGGATGAGAATTTCCCATTTACGATGGTGGGACGTCCGTATCAATATGAGGATGAAATTTCGTATATCGATAATGATAATGAAAGAATCACTCATGAGGTTGTAGAGTATCTGTACAACTTAGGTCATCGAAAAATTGCTTTTATTGGAGGCAACTTGGACTTTGTCGTATCAATCGATCGTTTGAATGGTTATCAAAAGGCGTTAGAAAAGTTAGGACTATCTTATTCAGAGGATTATTTTATTCGCAATGATGTTATAAAGACAAATGGTATGAAGGCTGTTCATCAGTTAATGGAGCTTAACGAACCGCCGACAGCTATTGTCGCTCACGACGATTTAGTTGCCTATGAAGTGATAAGGTACTTAGAGGGGCTTTCCGTGCAGGTTCCAGGGGATGTTTCCATCATAGGCTTTAATAACCATGCTTTATCAGCTTATGTGAAGCCACCGCTTACTTCAGTTGATATCTCAATTGTTGAGCTAGGTCTTGAGGCAACCAATCTTCTGTTGGAAAAAATCCAGGATTCTGAAGCGGCGGTTGAACACTATTTTGTACCAACGAAAATCATAGAACGTGAATCGTGTAAAAGGATAACAACAAAGAAAAAGAGGGAATAAAATGGAGAAGGTTTGGTGGAAAGAAGCTGTTGCATATCAAGTCTATCCTCGTAGTTTTCAAGATTCGAACGGCGATGGAATTGGTGATTTACGAGGGTTGATATCTAGATTGGATTATTTAAAGGATATCGGTATTGATGTAGTATGGTTGAGTCCTGTATATAAGTCGCCTAATGATGATAATGGGTATGATATTAGCGACTATCAGGAAATTATGGATGAATTTGGAACAATGGAAGAATTTGATCAGCTGCTCGAAGAAGTCCATTCTCGGGGAATGAAGCTGATCATTGATCTAGTCATCAATCACACAAGTGATGAGCACCCTTGGTTTGTAGAATCCCGTTCCTCCAAAATGAGTGCAAAGCGAGATTGGTATATTTGGCGGGATGGTGTGAATGGGCAAGAGCCGAATAATTGGGGTAGTATTTTTGGTGGCTCTGCATGGGAGTTTGATGAGAAGACAGGACAGTATTATTTGCATCTATTCTCAAAGAAACAGCCTGATTTGAACTGGGAGAATAAAGAGGTGCGACAGGCATTATACAAGATGGTTAATTGGTGGCTTGACAAAGGGATCGATGGATTCCGTGTCGATGCGATCAGCCATATTAAAAAGGATACAACCTTTGCCAACATAGATAATTCAACTGGATTAACCTTTATCCCTGCGTGGGAAAAGTATATGAATGTCAAAGGCATTATGCCATTTTTAGAAGAATTAAAGCAGGAATGCTTTGCTAAGTATGACATTATGACAGTCGGTGAAGCAAATGGGGTTGGAACCGATGAGATACATGAATGGGTGGACGCAGACTATGGAAAATTCAATATGATTTTTCAATTTGAGCATTTGGGATTATGGGATGCTGAAACAAAAGTGCTCGATATTCCTGAGCTCAAACGCGTGCTAACACGATGGCAAAAAGCATTGGAAGCAAGTGGCTGGAATGCCCTTTTTATAGAGAATCATGATAAGGCTCGCTCTGTTTCTACTTGGGGAAATGATAGGCAGTATTGGCGTGAAAGTGCGACATCTTTGGCAACCATGTATTTCTTGATGCAAGGGACTCCTTTTATTTATCAAGGTCAAGAGCTTGGAATGACAAATGTAAAGTATCCGTCGATTGAAGACTACAATGATGTTTCAACGAAGGGCTTGTATAGGGATCTGCTTGCTCAGGGGAAGTCGCATGAGCAAGCAATGGAAATCATTTGGTCGACCAGTCGTGATAATTCTCGGACACCGATGCAATGGTCGGCGGAAGAAAATGCGGGCTTTACAAGAGGAACACCCTGGTTAGGGGTGAATCCAAACTACAAAGAGATCAATGTAGAAAGCCAGGAAATGGACCCAAACTCGATCTTAAACTACTATAAAAAATTAATTCGCTTACGTAAGGAAAATACCATATTCATATACGGTGTCTATGACCTCGTTCTTGCGGATCATCCTTCTCTATTTGCTTACACTCGAACACTTGGAGAACAGAGAATGCTCGTTCTTTGTAACCTCTCGTCTGATTCGGTTATCGTGGATAAGATAAATGGTATTCGTTATGTACGATCGAATCTAAAACTAGCAAACCTTGAAGTGAGTGATCACGAGGAAGTGGAAACATTTGAGCTTGCCCCATACGAAGCAAGGGTGTATGAAATCTAGAATATAAAAGACGTTTTGTCCCGGGACAAAACGTCTTTTTCAGTTTCATTATAGAGCAGAAAGGGAATAAGGCGACCTTAGAAGATATTAACACTAGGCTCATAAGGAATGGGCATTAATGATCATATAAAAATAGAATTCAGGGAAAACTAAGTGTGTTAAGGGCAATTTATTGAATGAGGTGACTTGATGAATCCATATGTAGAAGTCAGGAATGTCTCAAAGATTTTTGGCAAATCTCCTAAATCTGCTATTAATTTATTGAAACAGGGCAAAACAAAAAGAGAAATTTTGAAAGAGACTAGGCAGACAGTCGGAGTTAATAATGTAAATTTCAGTATTTATCCTGGCGAAATTTTTGTCATTATGGGCTTATCCGGAAGTGGCAAATCAACCTTAATCCGCATGTTTAACAGATTGATCGATCCTACTATCGGAGAGATTTTGATAAAAGGTGAGGATATTGTTAAGATGAACGCTTCCAGACTAAGAGAAGTCAGACAAAATAAAATCAGTATGGTCTTTCAAAATTTTGCACTATTTCCTCATAAAACGATCTTAGAAAACACCGAGTTTGGCCTCGAAATAAAGAATGTGTCTCCAGATGAGCGCAGAGAAAAAGCGATGAATGCCCTGGAAGTTGTCGGATTAAAAGGCTACGAAAATCAATTGCCATCTCAGCTGAGCGGAGGAATGCAGCAGAGGGTCGGCCTTGCTCGAGCTCTTGCAAGCGAAACAGATATTTTATTAATGGATGAAGCTTTCAGTGCCCTTGATCCTTTAATTCGTAAAGACATGCAGGATGAGTTAATTGAAATTCAAGAAAAGTACAAGAAAACAATTATTTTTATCACCCATGACCTAGATGAAGCATTGCGGATTGGGGATCGAATTGCCTTAATGAAAGACGGCAGTGTCATTCAACTAGGAACCCCTGAGCAAATTATGATGAATCCTGCAAATGAATTTGTTGAGAAGTTTGTTGAAGACGTCGATCTGTCGAAAGTATTAACCGCATCACATGTGATGAAACGAGCGGAAAGAATTGGTGTGGACAGAGGACCAAGAGTCGCGCTGGAAATTATGAGGAAACAAGGATATTCCAGCATATTTGTGGTAGATCGCAAACTGAAGTTATTGGGAGCATTGACCGCAGAACAAGCGCGACAGGGAATAAGTACAAACCAGTCCATTTCGGAAGTCATGACGACCGACATTCCAACTGTTGCAGAAGATACGTTCCTTGCAGATTTAATGGATGTGATGGCAACCTCAAGCTTGCCGATATCAGTTGTTGACGAAGAGAACCGAATAAAAGGCGTTGTTATTCGTGGTGCCGTCATTGGTGCTTTAGCCGGAAATAAAGATTCTTTGAACGACTTGGAGAGTGATTAATTAAATGAATATACCAAAAATTCCACTTGGAGAGTGGATAGATTCTCTAGTCGGATGGGTAACCGTTACTTTTTCCGCCTTTTTTTCCTTTTTAACGAGCTTAATCGAAGGTCTATTAAATATCATAATTGATGTATTAAGTGTAGGTCCCCCAATCGTATTAATCTGTATCCTAGGATTATTGGTTACATATACCAGCCGATGGCCATTAGGTATATTTGCGTTAATTAGCTTACTGCTGATTGATAATCTTGGTTATTGGGATTCAAGTATCCAAACCCTCGCTATTGTTTTATTATCTGGATTGTTAACAATCACAATTGGGATCCCGATAGGAATATGGTGTGCACAAAGAAAAACTGTACAAAACATTGTAACGCCTATTTTAGATTTCATGCAAACTATGCCCGCATTTGTTTATTTAATTCCATCCATTCTATTCTTTGGAATTGGCATTGTTCCAGGGATTATCGCATCCTTTATTTTTGCGATAGCACCAACAATTCGCATGACTAATCTCGGTATTCAGGAAGTGCCTGAAGATTTAATCGAAGCAGCGGATGCATTTGGTTCAAGTAACAGTCAAAAATTGTTCAAAGTCCAATTACCTCTAGCAACTCCAACAATTATGGCGGGAATTAACCAAAGTATCATGCTTGCTTTATCTATGGTTGTAACAGCCTCTCTCGTTGGAGCACCTGGACTTGGAGCAGATGTTTACCGGGCTGTCAGCCAAATTAATGTTGGTCAAGGCTTTGAGGCGGGGTTATCGATTGTCTTTATCGCAATTATACTCGACCGTATTACACAAAACCTGCGTAAGCCAGCTTATGAGGGGATTTTAAAGAGAAAAATTGTTTTTTCAATTTTAGCTGTGCTTGTAGTTGTGACCGCAATCGTATTGGTATTTTTAAAAGACAATACTGGGAATGAGAATGCTAATGGGATTGGTGCCCAGACAGATTATAAAATTATCGGTATTGAACCTGGTGCAGGAATCATGGCACAGGCCAAGAATTCACTAACCGATTACGGGTTGGATGATTGGAAAATTGTTGAAGGCTCCTCAGCTGCAATGGTTGCTGAATTAAAAAAGGCTATTGATAACCAAAAACCCATTATTGTTACCGGATGGTCACCACACTGGATGTTTCAAGCATTCGATTTAAAATATCTTGACGATCCGAATAATACCTTTGGTGGGGCTGAACATATTAATACTATTGTAAGAAAGGGACTTGAGCAGGATGCTCCTGGTGCCTATACAATTTTCGATCAATTCTCCTGGAATATAAGTGATATGGAAGCTGTTATGGTTGAAGTGCATAAAGGGATGGATCCAGCTGAAGCAGCTGAAAAATGGGTAGCGGCAAACCCAGACAAAGTAGCAGAATGGACAAATGGAGCTCAATCCGGAAATGGTGAACCAATCAAACTAGTCTATGTTGCCTGGGATACTGAACTAGCAAGTACAAATGTCATTGGAACGGTCCTTAGACAAAATGGATACGATGTGACTCTGAGCCAGGTTGAAGTTGGACCGATGTTTGCGGGGGTTGCGAACGGAAGTGCTGATGCAATGGTAGCAGCTTGGCTACCGAGCACCCATCTTGAATATTATAATACCTATAAAAAGGATATCGTTGATCTTGGACCAAATCTTCAAGGAACGAAAAATGGACTTGTTGTACCCAAGTATGTGGAAATTGATTCGATAGATGACTTAAAATAAAAATGTTGGACTTTAAGGATTACGGTAGTTAAGCAACTGCGTAAATAAAAACCACCCGTTATCTGTGAAGAAAGCGATAAAAAGGATGGCTAGATTGTTCTAACCATCCTTTTCATTATTTAGTCCTCAAATCCAACGCTCATCTCATCTGGGTTAGAGCCTACTCGTTCATTTTTGTTAAGTGCGCTGATTTTTTCCATGTCTTCGCTCGATAATTCGAAATCAAAGATATCCGAATTTTCGATAATGCGGTGTTCCTTAATTGATTTTGGAATAGTGACAACCTTGTTCTGTAAATCCCAGCGTAAAATAATCTGCGCGGCAGATTTCTGATATTTCTCGGCAATTTCATTAATGGTTGGCTCGCTCAAAAGTTGTCCTTGTTTAAGCGGGGACCATGCTTCTAGTTGGATGCCCTCTTTTTGACAGAAGCTTCGTAGCTCTTCCTGCGTTAAGTGTGGATGATATTCCACCTGATTGACCATTGGCTTGATTTCGCAATCAGATAACAAATCCTCTAAATGATGGATATGGAAATTGCTCACACCGATGGCACGTACACGCCCATCCTTATATAGCTTCTCTAGGGCTTTCCATGTTTCCTTGTACTTGTTCTTGCCAGGCCAATGGATTAAATACAAGTCTAAATAATCAAGCCCGAGCTTATTAAGACTAGTGTCAAAGGCTTTAAGAGTGGACTCATAGCCTTGGTCAGAGTTCCAAACCTTTGAAGTAATGAACAAGTCCTCTCTGGCAGCTCCAGATTCTCTAATGGCTTGCCCCACGCCCTCTTCATTTTGGTAAATGGCAGCAGTGTCAATGCTTTTATAGCCGTGTTTAATCGCTGCTTTTACGGCTTCAACGACTTCTGAGCCTTCTTTTACCTTGAAAACTCCAAGTCCAAACCATGGCATTTTCACACCGTTATGTAGGGTAGTTGTGTCCTGTAAGCTTGTTGGCATTTCGTTTCCTCCTATCATAAATTGGATATAATTACATACTCTATTATGCCTGTTCCTTCATAGAAAAACCAAAGAAACGATTTAATGGATGTCTCGTTTTTTAAATCTTCCACCACGTACCTCTGCGATATCCGCGACAGCAAGAAAGGCAGAGGGATCGATTTCCTCGACGATGAGCTTTAGTTTTGCTTCCTCCAATCGAGTAATGACGCAAAAAATTACTTTTTTATCATCGCCGGTAAAAGCACCTTCCCCTTTTAAGTAGGTAACTCCACGTCCTAAGCGGGCAAGAATCGCTTCGCCAATTTCCTGATGATCTTCACTTATGATCCAAGCGGATTTCGATTGGTCGATCCCTTCTATGACAATGTCAATCGTCTTAAAGGTAATGGCATAGGCGAGAATCGAGTACATCGCCCGATCCCAACCAAAGACAAATCCTCCCCAACCAAAAATAAATATGTTGAAGAACATAATAAACTCACCAACAGAGAAGGGAAGTTTTTTGTTAAGAAGAATGGCTAATACCTCTGTTCCATCAAGACATCCGCCATAGCGAATGACTAACCCTACGCCGCTACCAAGAATAATCCCACCGAAAACGGTAGCAAGCAGCATATCATCTGTAAAGGCTGGTATCTTATGCAGATAGGTGGTCGAAATGGACATAATGGTAATCCCTAGAATGGTAGAGAAAGCAAAGGTCTTTCCAATTTGCTTATAGCCAATATAGAAAAAAGGAACGTTCAGGAAGAACAGGAATAAGCCTAGCTTAATTCCTGATAGATGGGCGAGGATAATGGAGATTCCAACAATACCGCCGTCCATAATTGTGTTGGGAACAAGAAATACTTCAATCCCGATGGCCATAAAAACAGCACCGAAGACAATGAAGAACATTCTTTTCGCAAGAGCTGCTTTTGTCAATTTCCGATGTACAACTTCCTTGCGAATCTGTTGTTCTATAGTTATGTCACTCAATTTGACATTCCCCCTTATGTATGATTTGTTTGAATTTTTGTAAGAATATTATACCATTAGTTTTTGTTAGGTTAGAAAATTAAAAATAAAAAGCGCTAATAGGTACAACAAATACGAGTGCCCTATCACCGCTTTCCCTTTTATGTTTATAATAACATCTGCTTAATTAGTTCTCGATTTCTTTTCTTGAAGACCTCATTATGTGAAGAAACCATTCCACTTTTGGAGGCTTCTGGGTTGATATATTGCTTCGCTTTGTTAACGGCATTGACAGCATCTTGGAAAGCACCAGCAATTAGGTGGACTTTTCCATCATAGCTAATAATATCACCGGCAGCAAAAAGTCCTGCAACGGAGGATTCACACATGGCGTTACCTGCAACAAAGTAATCGTTTACCATTTCTATGTCTAATTTACTATTATTTAGAAGGGACGAATCCATTTCGTAACCGTGATTAATGATGACCTCATCGATTGATAAGTATGAAACGTCTCCTGTTTCATGATTTTTTAGCTCAACCTGTTTAATAGAATCATGAGTGTCGCTTGCAATTAATTTTGAAATTTCGGTGTTAAAGAAACATTGGACAGAACTACTTAACAGCTGAGTGACTTGTGCTTCATGTCCAGAGAGATTTTCTTTTCGATAGGTTAAAAAGACCTTACTCGCAATTGGTTCTAGTTCATTCGCCCAGTCAATCGCTGAATTGCCACCACCAGAAATGAGCACGGTCTTATTTTTAAAGCGTTGTAACGATTTGACAGTATAATTTAGATTGGATATTTCAAACCGCTCTGCTCCTTCAATACTTAGCTTCTGGGGCTTTAGAATTCCTCCACCGACAGCAACAATCACCGTTTTTGAGTAATGTTCTTGTCCAGATGCCGCTTGAATGACAAAATAACCGTCATTATTTTGAGAAAGGGCTACCACTTTTTCGTTCAGCACAACTGTGGGGTGAAAGGTTAATCCTTGCTTGACAAGCTGTTCAAGTAGCTTTGCACTAGGTATGGGAGTGAGGCCACCTACATCCCATATCATTTTCTCTGGATAAACATGTAGCTTTCCGCCAAGCTCTGCTTGAAATTCAATAATCTTCGTTTTCATTTCTCTTAAACCACTATAAAAAGCAGAGTAAAGTCCAGCAGGACCTCCGCCAATAATGGTCACATCAAACAAATCTTCCTTGTTCAACCCGATCACCTCTAATGTGATTGATTATCATTCTCAATAAAATATATCTTTAAAATTCAACTTTTGCAATAAGCATTTTTTTCAATGTTCATAAACATCATAAATTTTTAATATTGACAAAAAACAAAAAGCCACTTATATTAATCTCATAAATGATATTGAAAATCATTATCAATTAAAACTAATAATGATTTTTAGAATGGAGGTAGATGATGGCTCTCCTACAAACAAAGGATTTAAGTGTTGGTTACGATGAACATCTTATCGTGAAAGAATTCAGTGTTGAGATACCAGATCATAAAATTACCACAATCATTGGAGCGAATGGGTGTGGGAAATCAACGCTTTTAAAGGCTATTACACGTATTATTCCTCACCAATATGGAGCCGTTATCCTAGATGGAGAAAATATTGCAAGGAAACATACTAAGGAGCTAGCTAAGAAAATGGCGATCCTTCCGCAAACACCAGAAAGTGCGAGTGGATTGACAGTAGGCGAGCTTGTTTCTTATGGCCGTTTTCCCTATCAAAAAGGGTTTGGGCGATTAACGAAAGATGATTATGAGTCTATCGATTGGGCCCTAGAAGTAACTGGAACGAAGGATTTTAAGTACCGTCCTGTAGATGCGTTATCTGGTGGACAACGACAAAGGGTATGGATTGCCATGGCGTTAGCACAAGAGACAGAAATCATTTTTCTCGATGAACCGAATTCTTTATCAGGAAATGAAATTGTCCATGCCTGAGAAGGTGAAGGAAATGGCGTTAAAGGAAGGTTATTATGCTCTGTCTCCTGAAGTATTACCTGAGTATGCGGGAGACTATATCGTTCTAAGCTCTAATGGTGCAGATAATTCCTTCAAAGAGACCGAGACCTATAAAAACATTCCTGCTGTCAAGAATAATCGCGTATTTGAAGCGAACGCAGCTGAGTTCTACTTTAATGATCCCGTTACATTAGATTATCAATTGGATTTCTTTTTGGACAGTTTTCTAAATAGCAAGTGACTTGTCGTCTAAGGAATTCTTTTCCCTATTTAAAAGAAGGAAAGAAGAGAAGCTATGAAAATAGAACGATCAACGGTTCCATTTATGATGAAAATGATAGTTGGAATGATTGTGTTTGCCGCTATGTTTGTTGTTGCTATTATTTTTGGAGCAGCTGATACGAACATAGCAGATGTTTGGCGTGCTCTTACAACAAATGAAACAGGTGAAAAGCTTTCGATGCTTCGCGAAATACGCTTACCGCGTGAGGTGGCAGCGATATTTGTCGGTGCGGCATTAGCTATAGCAGGTGCGATAATGCAGGGGCTTACAAGAAATCCGCTTGCAGATCCAGGTTTGCTTGGTTTATCTGCAGGGGCAAATGCTGCGCTTGCTGTTACAATAGCCTTTATTCCCACTGCGAATTATTTCGGAATTATGGTCGCTTGTTTTATTGGAGCTGGGGTTGGGACTACGATGGTGCTGGGCCTTGGCTCTGTGAAAAAGGGAGGATTTAGCCCTTTTGGAATTGTTTTGGCCGGTGCAGCCGTTTCCGCTTTTTTGACTGCAATTGCAGAAGGAATTGGACTTTATTTCAAAATTTCCAAGGATGTTTCCATGTGGACGGCTGGCGGTCTAGTAGGAACAACATGGGGACAGCTTCAAGTCATTGTTCCTTTTATTTTGATCGGCATCGCTATCTCTTTTTTACTATCTCGACAGTTAACAATTTTAAGCTTAAGTGAAGAGGTAGCAGTGGGGCTTGGACAAAAAACGACACAAATAAAAGCGGTCCTATTTATTGTCATTATTATTCTTGCTGGTGCAGCTGTTGCTCTTATCGGTAATATGGCGTTCATCGGATTGATGGTTCCTCATATTGTGCGGGCGATCGTTGGAACGGACTATCGTTATATTATCCCCATGTCCGTTATAGCTGGGGGGAGCTTCATGCTTTTAGCAGATACAATTGGGAGAACCATTAGTGCGCCATATGAAACACCAGTTGCGGCAATTGTATCGATTATGGGCTTACCCTTTTTTCTTTTCATTGTAAGAAAGGGAGGGAAGGCATTCACATGATCCACCCAAGTGCTGTTAAAAAACAACGTATCGTTCTAGTTATGCTATCTATTCTGATCGTGGCTACGATCGTGTTTGGAATTGGTCTAGGCTATTCCTCTCTTACCTATGATCGATTGATTCCGACCATCTTTGGTCAAGGAACATTCAAAGAGGAATTTGTCTTATTTTCTATTCGAATGCCTAGAATAATTGTAACTTTTTTAGCTGGAATGGCTCTCGCATTATCAGGGGCTATTTTACAAGGAATTACTAGAAATGATTTGGCTGACCCTGGGATTATTGGGATCAATTCTGGAGCAGGAATTGGAGTGGCTATTTTTTATCTTTTTATGCCAATTGATGCAGGGTCATTTGTGTATTTGCTTCCAATAATAGCTTTTGTGGGTGCATTATTAACGGCTATCTTCATCTATTTGTTATCCTATAGTCGCAAAACAGGGCTCCAGCCTGTTCGGTTAGTGCTTGTGGGAGTTGGCTTTTCCTTGGCTCTTTCAGGAGCGATGATTATCATTTTTTCATCTGTCGATCCTTATAAGGTCGATTTTATTGCCAAATGGTTGAATGGGAATATATGGGGCACGGATTGGCCGTTTATTTGGGCGCTTCTTCCTTGGCTAGTGGTATTAGTTCCATTTACTTTATACAAAGCAAACCGTTTAAATCTTTTGGCCATGAGTGAGTCTGTAGCCATTGGTGTCGGCGTTGCGGTTGAACGGGAGCGCATCATCTTACTTTTGACGGCCGTTGCTTTAGCTGCTTCTGCTGTTTCGGTTACGGGTGGTATTTCCTTTATCGGTTTAATGGCCCCGCATATCGCTAAAGCTCTTGTCGGACCAAGAAATCAGCTCTTTATCCCTGTTGCTATTTTACTTGGCGGCTGGCTTCTTATTGTTGCAGATACGATTGGTCGGAATATTATTGAGCCCGATGGCGTGGCAGCAGGGATAATGGTAGCATTAATTGGGGCGCCATATTTTATGTATTTATTAATTAGGCGGACTTAAAGAAAATAAGCGACCTGATGGAAGGGTCGCTTATTTTCGTAATTTTATTTCTTCTTGTAGGTAGCTGACAAATAAGTCGTCCCGAACTAGCCAAGCATTTTCTGATCTTTTTAAGAATTTTTCACCTTCCGCAAAGCTAGGAAATGTTTGATCCTGCTTGAATCTATTTTTTTCAATTACCCATTCATGGTCATTGAGCGGCTGAAGAAGGAATTTATCCCCACTGTTGTTTTGATACAAGGTACCAAAGGAGGTATCCTTTAAGTTGTAACGATTATGTTTAGCATCCTCGCGAAGAGGCTCTAGATGGAATGTATTCGTAACAAATAGCTTATAGGCCTCTTCGTTCATTGAGGCACCAGCTGCTTTTGCATGACCTCCTCCACCAAATTGTGCTGCAATCTCTGATACATCGACATCGTCATGGATGGTTCGAAAACCAATGCGTTTTCCCCCGATGTTAAGGATCGCAATATAATCTAAGTGAGGGTATTCCTTGCCTAGTTCATTACCAAGCTCGGAGATGTATGACTCTGCATAGACGACACCAACGAAAAGCCCTTTTATCTTTGTTTGAACGAGTTCTCTTCTTTTTCGACGTATATATCTCTCAATTTTCTCCTCTTCCATATCGAGGATTTTTTTCTCAAAATCATCAAAATGGAAATGCTCCTCTGTTTTCAGACGTTCCAGCATCTTTTCCTCGAACTCTTCGATTGAGACGAGAAAGAAAAGGGCATTAAGCCTTTGTGCTTGCTGGTTGTTATTCGTTTCCCATTCCCATGTATCATATTGTCTAATGAGCTCGACAAATTCATCTATCGCCTTTGTTGGCTGAAGAAAGCCTTGAGCTGTTAAGTACTCATATAATAATGAAGTTGCAGATGTTAGTTTGCCTTCGGAATCTTCTACGATGACATGACCCCAGTCATAATCGTTAAAGTGAAGAGAAGTTTTATGATGATCGATAAGCTGAACCTTCCTACCCGATTGGGAAAATTGCTCGAGCCTTTTCTCGTTTTCCTTGTTGACAGAGAGATCGGTAATAAAGAGAAATGTTTCTTGGTTGTCGTTCTCAAAGAACCATTCCACCTCTCGATCAAGACTTCCAATAGAGTTGTAGCGAACCTTCACGTCCTTTCCGAAGGCGAGTTTCGCTAGGATTCCACAGCCAACCCCATCTAAGTCATTATGGGATAACAGTTTATACATAAGTTTTCACCTCAAATGGTAGTATGCTTTGAATGGGGATAAATTATCGGAACAAATGTGTATTTCAAAGATAAATGTAAAACAAACTTGACGTAAAGGAAGCTTTACATATAAAATGTAATTAATTGGAGGTGAAGGTCTTTTGAAGAATCGCTTGGTCGAATATCGAAAAAAACACGGGTACTCACAGGATAGGTTAGCAGAGATACTTGGAGTATCCCGCCAAACTATTATATCGATTGAAAAAGGCAAATATTCGCCTTCGCTTCCGCTGGCATTTGAATTAGCAAATGTGTTTCAAACGACGATTGAAGAATTGTTCATATATGAAGGGAATAAGAAAGGTTAAAGGGAGGAAATGGGAATGAAGGAATATCGACTATTATTTGTCATATTTGGTATATTCTTTTTCGTAATTGGCGGGTTTATAATATTTGTTGGGATCATGGCTAAATCTTCACCCGCACCAATGGCCTATTCATCGCTTTCAATGGGGGTCATGAGCTTTTGCATGAGCTATCTCTACCCTCAATTTAAAGAAAAGGATGAACGAATGAAGCTTATTCGAGAAAAAGGGATGTTCTTCTCCCTGATCGCTATGATGGTTTATTTTATCCTTTTTCTTACGGGCATTCAGTTTGAGGTTATCTCCTTAACGACGTTAGAATTGCTGAATATTTTAATAAGCTTGATGATCTGTACCGTTTTTCTATCATTTGTTGTCTATTCAAAAATTTATTAGGTAAGGTGTGTGAAATAGTTGGAAGGCTATATAATATTGGCTGTTACGATCATTGCATTATTCATTGCGTTAGGAATCACAAGAAAAGAAGGAAAAGAACATGGTGGTCTTTCCAAAAAGGGTATCTACAAACTGCTGGGATTGCTGGGAATTGTTTTTGTCTTCTTAGTAATTATCGTGTTTATGACGCCAGAAAGCTGGGTATAAGGTTTTTTACTTGGATGTATAAAGGGTTCGTGTGAGTATGATGACCGTTGAGGCAGAATGTATATCTCAACGGTCATCAAACTAGTAGAATGGTTCCTTTTAGAGCGGAAAAAGGTAGCCAGCGGTCATCAAACAGGCAGAATGATTCCCATCCGAGCGGAGAAAGGTAGCCAGTGGGAATCAAACAGGCAGAATGGTTCCCGTCCGAGCGGAGAAAGGTAGCCAGTGGGAATTAAACAGGCAGAATGGTTCCCGTCCAGGCGGAGAAAGGTGTCTGGCAGGAATCAAACAAGCAGAATGATTCCCGTCCGAGCAGGAAAAGGAACCCGGCAGTCATCAAACAGGTAGAATGATTCCCGCTAGAGCGGAAAAAGTCTCCCAATGGTCATTAAACTATGGATATGCACCCTCAATCTATCATTTTTTAATGAAATGGGCGGTTCGACCATGACCTGTTAATTCATAATTCGCTTTCATTACTCTCCTGATCGTTTTTTTCGATACCATCGCCCCGCACCATTCATAAATCGCATTCGTGGTAAGTTTCCTTTCTGGAAAAAGTAATCTAAGTTCTTCGACACTACGTAATATTGCTGAATCTGCATTTTCCACAGCCGAACATATACTACATAGCAATTGGCCTCCATCGATCTTGGTCTCAATGGCTCTACACTTCCAACATATGATTCCTTTTTGCAACTGCTCATATTTGTAAGTGGGCAAACGGGTATAGGGTGACTTATCCTGATGCTCTGCTAGAATCTTTTTAGCTAGCTGCAACTGATTTTCCATCAATTGAGGTTTACCTAGCGAAAGCCCCTTCATAAAGCGTTTAAGCTGGGACGGGAAAATAATCATTTCATCTCGTGGGGCTTTGTATAAGGTGAACTCGGGATTAATGAATACTAGGAAGGCCTTAGTAATGTGGGATAGCTGGTAGGGTTGAAGGAATCTTCGGAGGAGTGTCTCATTGCGTTTTAGTTGAATTAAGGGGCTCTGTATTTCTGTTCCTGAGCATAAATACCACTTATCACCCTCAATGTAGTAATCTCCCTCGTAATTTTTGATTTCAAATAAGTAAATCGTATCGTGAGAAATTACCAAAGAATCAATTTGAAAAAAGGTATTATGCTTTGCGAGCAATAAATCATTCATAATCAAATATTCATTACCCAGCTGCTCAAGTAGACCATCAAATTCTGATTCCCCCTCAAACCCTCTTACTAAATTAATAAACTGCTGTTTATCTTTACTGTCTAATTTCATTCGGGCATCCAAATAATAATAAGTTCTTAATTCATCTGATTCCAAACGAGGTTTTAGAAACATACCTTCCTTCCTTTCTAGTAAAATAGGTCATTTCCATCATATATCCAATCCCTAATATTTACAATAATGGAGTCTGCCTATGATAAAATGAAAGAAAAAGGAGGGGACATAGATGGCTACGATTGATTTACAAAAGAAAAGTGTCAAAATCGTGTTAGAAAAGAAGCAGATTACCCATGTAAAAGCAAGAGTGGGATTGGTTTTAGATATCACAGGATCGATGAGAACCTTGTATAAAAATGGGACGGTTCAAAGGGTGGTGGAGCGGATTTTGGCGGTAGCTTCACAATTTGATGATGATGGCTTGCTAGATGTGTGGGTGTATGATAATGAGTTTTCGCGATTGAAGCCTGTTAGCGAGAGGGATTTTGAAGGCTATGTGAATCGAATTATTCTTGAGAATGACTTAATACATAAATTTGGCAGAAACGATGAACCTCCTGTTATGAAGGATGTTCTAAAAAAATATATGCAAGAGGATGATAGTCAAGACCCAGCTTTTGTTGTCTTTATTAATGATGGAGGCTGCAAAAAAACGATAAAATCCATTATCGAAGCATCCGCCACAAAACCATTATTTTGGCAATTTGTTGGGATAGGCAACGGAAATTTCGAATTTTTACAGAAGATAGATACACTAGAAGGGCGCTTTGTCGACAATGCAAATTTTATTCATATCGAGGATATTGATGCAATTTCAGATGAACAGCTTTATGATGCCCTCCTAAATGAATTTCCTAGCTGGCTAAAGGAAGCAAAAGAGAAGGGGGTTATTAAAGAGTTAGCTCCCCAAAAAGAGGTGGCAACGCCAATCAAGCAATCTACCAAAAAAGAGGTGCCAACGCCAACCAGACAAGCTTCCAAAATCGAAGAGTCAGCGCCAACCAAGCAAGCCCCAGCAGAGATTGAAAGCAAGCCCAAAAAAGGGTTCTTAAGTAGGCTGTTTGGGAAATAGATAGGTTTTAAAGGTATCTTTTTTGCTTCACTGTATTAAAGCGTGGTAAGATGTTCTCAATAATCCTAAAAATAAGGGAGGACAACCATGTCGATTGAAAGTGTAAAAGCTCATTTTAAAAAATGGAATCGTGAGAATGATGTGATGGAGTTTGAGCAATCGAGCGCAACGGTTGAAATGGCAGCAGAGACGATTGGCGTGATACCAGCAAGAATTGCAAAAACCTTATCCTTTCGGGGAGAGGGAGACAAGGCGATCTTAGTAGTGGCTGCAGGGGATGCCAAAATTGACAATAAGAAGTTCCGCCAAACCTTTGGATTTAAAGCACGCATGCTCTCTCCAGATGAAGTGCTTGAACAAACCGGCCATGTGATAGGTGGTGTTTGTCCTTTTGGGCTGGCAAATGAATTGGAAGTGTATCTTGACGTTTCGATGAAGCGCTTCAACACTCTTTTTCCAGCCTGTGGGAGCACGAATTCTGCGATTGAACTCACCTGCGATGAAATGAAGGAATATTCCTATGCGAAGGATTGGGTTGATGTTTGCAAGGGATGGAATGAGGAACAAGAGCTGATCCTTTCCCAAGAGGTAAGTGGATAGGAAAAAAGCCTTTGTAGCAGTTCATGATCATTTGGGATCATAGCCTTGACAAATTAACCTATTAGAAAAAGGAGAATAACTATAGGCGCTCTCTATAGTTATTCTCCTTTTTTATCCTAATTGGATAAGGAGCTCGTTTTCATCAAAGGTTGAGAATGTCATTCCCTGCATACTATCAACTAGATGGTGAACATAGATTAGTTCAGACGACTGCTTGAGTATCGTCATCGACTCTTGATCAAGCTGGATTTTCAATCGATCTCTTTCAAAAATAATGGTCGCTTGAGGAATGGTGAGTTCATCAAGTGTACGGATGATTCGTTGAAGCACACGAAATAATTGAATTTCTATTCTATCTGGAAATCGTTGCAGCTGGCCCTGAAATGCGATCTTTACTCTTATAATATTCTCCTTTGATAGATTGCTGTAAAAAGCTCTGATGGACCCGGCTGGTCCAAGGTCGGCTAAACAAGTCGGAAATAAAAAGGTGGAGGTTTGCCGGAGTTGTTTTAATTGCTCATTTGCTGTGCTTTTCAACGTCTTCATATAGTCCTTTGTTGAATTTGAAATGGGCTCCCCCTCAAGTGCTCGAATCAGTAATAATAAGCTATAAAGCAATTGTTCGAGAGAATCTAAATTTTTCTCGGATAGATATCTTCTTATTTCTTCATACGTCTCTAGCAAATTTTCTATAACTAAATTCTTGTGCTTGATAACTTCCATCAACTGTTTGTTTTCAGCGATAGTTTGATCTAGCAGGTCTTGATTTTGAAGAGTTGCATTGTTTGTACTTTCCTTCATTAGGACTCTGCCACCGCCTTTTCTTCCAATTATCCATTGCTTGACTACAAAAAAAAATAGGGGAAATCCCTATTTTTTTGATTGAACTCCCTATATTCAAGCTCTTGGTATATGGACGGTTATCGTTGTCCCCTCATTTATGTATGAATCTATGTTTGCAGAGCCCCCAAGACCCTCTGCACGCTCTCTTATGCTAAATAATCCAATTCCTTTTCGGGCGGAATTTCTTAAGTAATCCTCGACGGCAAACCCCTTGCCATTATCGCTAATATCTAACCGAACCTCGTCATTGTCTACCTCAATTTTCACTTCAATTTGACTAGGTTCAGCATATTTAGCAGAATTCGTTAATGCCTCCTGACAAATGCGATAGAGGGCGGTTTCAATTTCGGATTCTAATCTTCCCACAACTCCAGTTATCTCAAATTTCACAGGGATTTGATGGATTTGTTGATAGGATTCTAAATAGGATCTAAGTGTGGGAACAAATCCAAGATCATCCAAGCTGCTAGGTCTGAGAGAATGAGCGATTTCTTTAACTTCCTTCATTGCGTTTTCTGTAATCATGCGAATAGTGGAAAAAATCGGTTCCCTTTTATCCTCAGATTTCTCTCGTTGGAGGGTATTTAGAGTGATTAAGATACTATATAGGGATTGTCCAATTCCATCATGAAGCTCTCTAGAGACTCGCTTTCTTTCTTCTTCATGCGCTTCAAATATTTGCCGCGACATATTTTTTTCAATTTCATTAAGTTTTTTTTCGGCTTCTTCCCGTTTATTATCCGCAGCTTCCTTACTAGAAATGATCTGTAGAATATGCGGATAAAAAACGGAGCGATATAAATAAAGATAACCGCCTGCTTTGAAAACATGGCCAATCAGATTTTCAATGTCATATACCTGCCGATAAAGGGTGAAGAACAATTCTCCCACCATAATCAAGAAGATTCCGAATAAGAAACGGAGGGAATCAATGTCAGGCTTCTTTTGATAAATTCTAAAGAGAACAATAAAGGTCGTTAGGTTAATAATTGTAATGATGTATTCAAGAGTGATTTTCAGAGAGGTAATACCGGTCCCCTCAATGAATAAAATAGGAAGTCTCTGAGGTGCAAAATAGATGATGCTGGAACAAATACATAGAAAAAGAAGGGCAAGGGCAATGCCAACCTTCGTATTCTTACCAACAAGCTTATTAGGCTTCAAAATAAATAGGGCCACCCCAATGCTCTCTGTAGCTCTTGCACTGATCCAAAACCAGGTGGCACGTGCTACAGAGAAATCATCATTATGATAAGGCATTCCTTTATAGGTAAGGGTATGGAATAAGTCGAAGCAGCCCACAACCAAAAAGACGAGTCCAAGAAAAAAATAAGTAGGATGGACGGAAAATGTGACCCTCGCTTGTACAAAAATGGATAAAGAAACAAAAACACTAAATAGCTCTAATAGTGTATGGATGAATAGGTAACTTGAATTAGGAATATGAATGGCAGAGTTGATGACTGAAAGACGAAAGAGAAACAGCAATAGCAACGCAATGACCGCTACCACAATGTATTGAACTTCTTTCCTTTTTATGGAAGTAGCCATTTTGTTCACCTCTCATTCATTCAAAATCTAAATATCCATTTTTCATCGCGAATTTTACTAAGTCCACACGGGTTTTTAAGTCGAGCTTGTCCATAATTTTGGATTTATGTGCCTCGATCGTTTTGATAGATAGATATAGGATTTCGGCAATTTCTTTGTTTGTATATCCTTTTGCGAGATAGGAAAGGATCTCCTGTTCTCTTCCACTCAGCTTTGCATGGTTGTCTTCAACCGCTGCATTCGACCTTTTCATATAATCCTCGAGTAAAAGTCTAGTAGCATCAGGATATAAGTAGGCTTCACCTCGATGCACAGTCCGGATTGCATCCACTAAATCGTCCTCGTTATAGCTTTTTAACAGGTAGCTTGAAGCTCCTGCTTGAAGAACGCGATACAGGTATTCTTTATTTTCATGCATCGTTAAAATGATAATCTTTATGTCTTGATTCGCTTCTGTGATTTGCTTCGTGGCGACAAGACCGCTTTTCTTAGGCATATTCAAATCCATCACGACAACATCAGGCTTCAGATCCAACGCCTTAATAACGGCTACTTCTCCATTTTCTGCCTCATCGATAACGGACATATCTGATTGACTATTGATAATATGCTTTAACCCTGATCTTACAATACTATGATCATCTGCTAACAAAACAGTAATCAAAACAACCCCTCCATGATAGAACTTTGGCACTATTATACTAGAAACATGGTGAAAGAGGTTGGAAAATTCTGTGGACAAATCAAAATAATTGAAATTCGAGCTAATGGAATTGTTTTAATAGGTCTTCCGAGGAAATGATGGGAATCGTACAGGCGATTGCCTCTTTCGGGGTTTTCCAACTTATAAAATAGGGTTTTCCCCGATAGTGATAGTTTCTAATCATTGTCATAATGTCAATGGAAGCAGTTAAATGTTCATAAAATTGTCAAATGCAAAGAGTATTTCTGTGATAGGGGGAGAATGATGATGATAAAGGATCCTAAATTATTTCAAGATCAGACAATCATTATTCAAATGATTTCTACAGGAGCACCTGTAAAGAAAGTCTTATCTTATATCGTATCTAGTATCGAGAAGCATTGCTCCATACATGCTCATGGAATGATCATGCTTTACAATCGAAAGAAAAATGTATTGGAGCAGTCAGTGGGGTCTTCCATAGTACAAATTTATTCGGGAATGATCGAGCCTCTCCAGATAGGTCCTTATGAGGGGGCAAACGGAACGGCTGCTTTTCGGAAGGAATCAATCATCATCCCAGATATTGAAAGTGATATTCTTTTCAATAAATACAGAGATCACGCTGCTCAGGTAGGATTCCGTTCATGCTATTCCTCCCCTATTTTGTCATCGAGAAAAGAGTTATTGGGAACCTTTACCCTTTATTTTCAGGAGATTTATCAGCCTTCATCAGAGCTGATGGAGATGGTTGAATTCTTTAAACAGTTGGCTACAATTGCAATTGAGTTTTCATTATCTCAAAAGAAGGAAATCCCCCTGCAAGACTATTCTCATGATGATCAGGACGGGAAACAGTTGCAAGGGTCGGCAGTTCATCCGTTGCTATCAGAACTAAAAAAGGCACTGGAAAGATCAGAATTTGAGCTCTATTATCAGCCCTACTATGGGTTAAGGAAAGAAATGATTGGGTTGGAGGCTCTTATTCGTTGGAATCACCCAACTGATGGGGTGCTGTCACCCGCTTCATTTTTGAGTATCGCTGAGGAAACGGGCTTCATTCTTGAAATGGAGAATTGGGTGTTAGCCCAATCCATTAAACAGATTAAAGAGCTGCACAACAGCGGAATGGAGAACTTAAGGCTGTCTGTTAATATATCAGCCCAGCAACTTGCAAAGGAAGATTTTCCTGATCGAATCGAGAAGCTTCTTCAGGAGCTGTCTTTTTCTCCCGATAAGCTTACCCTCGAAATAACAGAAAGGTTTCTCATTAAGAAGTATACAATCGGAGTGTTGAACCGTTTAAAGAACTTAGGAATCCGTATTTCTATTGATGATTTTGGTGTATCCTATTCCTCACTCCAGTATATAAGGGATCTATCAGTGGATGAATTAAAGATTGACAGGAGTTTTATATCAAGCATAGAGAAGGATGTAAATAGCCAAAAAATTGTTGAAATGCTGATTATGCTTGGGCATCAGCTTAATCTCAATATAGTTGCTGAAGGAGTAGAAAAGGAAACCCAGCTGGATTTACTTAGAAGGATGAATTGTCATTCTGTCCAAGGCTTTCTTTTTAGTAAACCATTGCCGATTGAGAATTTTATGGGTCAGAAATGTAGGCAGCAAATCATTTAAGAGCGAAACCGTAGCCATTAGCTACGGTTTTCTAACGCTCTTTTCTTCTTTAGAAGCTGTTGGAATTCCTTTTCGAGCTCTTCGGTTGGCTCGATGCTGAGACGACTAAGCACCTCAGAAATTTTGGTTTCTATAAGGAGTTTCTCGTCCTCGGCTGAATTGCGTTCAATGGCAGGCGTATAATTTTTATACTCATTGTAGGTGCCCTCAAATAGGTGAATCCTTTCATCCTCAATGATTAGGATTCGCGTTGCGATATTGCTAATAAATCGTCGGTCATGGGAGACAAAGAGGATTGTTCCCGAATACTCCAGTAGCAAGGATTCCAATGCTTCGACCGCCTCAATATCAAGGAAATTTGTCGGCTCATCAAGGATGAGGGTATTGATGTCGCTTACGAAGAGCTTAGCCAAGGCAACCTTGACCCGTTCGCCACCGCTTAATACTCCTACCTTTTTATAGACATCCTCACGGAAAAAATGAAGCCTGGCCAACACAATTCGAATAAAGGTTTCCGTTTGCTTTGATGTCTCTTGGACATTTTCCAATATTGATTTACTAGTATTAAGTTGATCAATCGTTTGACTGAAATAGCCAAACTTCATCGCAGGGGAGAGTGTAATGCCTTCCGTTTGATGGATGATTTTCTTCAAGAGCGTTGTTTTGCCGCTACCATTTGGGCCGATAATCGCAAGCTTATCCCCACCCCGAACGAGGAAGCTCACCTTAGACCATAGGGTCCGTTGACCAACGTGGCCTTCAATCTTTTCGGCACGAAGGACGATTTTCCCTTTAAATGTTTCTTCGTTCGGTAAGTCCATTTGCAGAGCAGGGGTGTCCCTGATCTTTTCCACCTTCTCTAGCTTTTCGATTCTTGTTTCGATGGCCTTAACTGTTTTCTGTAGCTTCTTTTGCTTCTTGGCAAAATAGGGCTTGGCACCGGTAATTCTTGCCTCTGAGGGGCTGACCTTCTTAGGGCTTTTCGTAGCTCTTGCTGCTTTCTTTTCCTTTAGGATGAGGGCCTCTTCGAGTTGTTTTTTCTTCTTTTCATATTTCTCGTAGGCTGCCTCATGGCTTTTTGTCTCTAGCTCCTTTTGCCTTACGTAATCGGAGTAATTACCGATATATTCCTTAATCCGACCATCCTGAAGCTCCCAAATCGTCGTACAAAGCGCATCCAAAAACTCCCGATCGTGTGAAACGATAAGAAGAGCCCCTTGCCAATTTCCTAGCTTTTTTTCGAGCCATTCGATATGTGCTGTATCAAGATGAGTAGTTGGCTCATCTGCCAGTAAAAGCTCTGGATTGCGGGTCAGTGCGTCGACAATATATTCCTGCGTAATTTCGCCGCCACTTTTCGTAGAATCCTTCTTTTTGAGCTGGGGGAGAAGCTCGCATATGCCGTACGTATGAATGGTTCCACTGTCACATGTCCGCTGCCCTGTCAGCACTTCTAATAATGATGTTTTGCCACTTCCGTTCTTGCCCACTAAGCCAATTCGTGCTCCGCTGTGGATTTGCAGCCGCTCCAAATCAAATAATAAGCGGTCCTTTATATAGAGCTTTACGTTTTGTGCATCTAACAATAGCATCCTATCATCTCCATTTTATTAAGGGTTGGAGACATAAAAAGCCTCCTATCTACATTCAGAATAGGAGGCTGCACATGTACAGCAAAAAAAGCCGACATTGATGGTGTCAACCATGATGAGTCCAATCCTATTCTGAAAACCGGATTGAAGACAGCCTAAATAAACAGAGCACGTGCCTGTTCAGGAATGGTCTTCAATTCGTTGCTTTCGAAAAATAGGATTAGAACTTCATGTGATTGGGTCACCCTTCCGTATTTTATTATTTTTAACATATAGGACTTCGGTTCATCTGTCAATGGGAAGCTGTACCTTTTCAACAAGGTCCGGGAAATCAATGAGTGGATTGCGATTTCCTTGAATGTGAAAGATTGCTTGGTTTCGGTGTTTTTCATAAAGGGTGACCGGGAAACGTTTATGCCACTCGATCAGCAAGGGAATATCGATTTGCTTCAAAAACCCTCTCTTAATCGCTCTTGGGTACCGAATGAGAAAGTACATCATCGCTCTTGCAACCGTTCCTTTTCCATGCTCAGGCTCAAACCTGCCGCTTGTCGCTACTCCACAACGATTTTGAATCGGTTCGTAGGGGGATTCAGGTACATAAAAGTTAAAATCATCATAAGGAAAATTAGATCGAACCGTATTGCATTCCGGCTGACAAACAAAGAGATGGTGCAAATCTCCCTTCATTGGCTCCCTAGAACTATACCATGATTGCGGAACAATATGCTCGGTGTTATATTTCAGCTCACTGTCAATGTGGATCATTTTTTCAGCAAGTCGTTCTGCATGCTTTTCATGGTGAAGAAGATATTGGAACTCACTATGTTTTTTCTTTATTGTTTCAAAGTCTTCCTGGATCATATTTTTTGGATCACGATGCTCACCAGAGTAAATGCTTTTGACCGAACCATCTGGATGCAAATCAACCCAGGTGTAAAGGTATTGATCCTTGCTAATATAGTAGGGATACTGGTGCCGGTGTGTCCGCTTAATCAGTTGGTGGATGCTATGAAAAAGCTGTCTGCCAGTGGCATTGTCAAATTTTATCGTTTTGTAGTAACGATCGATATCCTTTAAATCCCGTTTCGCATTGTAATACAGCTGTAAATTCAGGCGGATTTTTTCGCGATTAATTTGAAGTACCGCCAATGGCTCATTGATGTTGCTTTTAAAGGATTGCTCAAGTTCCTGTATGTAATTCTTTAGCGTGGTATGATGTTCTTCTTTCAAAATCTCTTCACCTCTAGTGCTTGCTTTTCCCCTTTTGAGAGCTTTCCTTTGTGATTGATAGTACAGCAATCGTGCTTAAGATGCAGGCAGTTCCAAACCATTCGGGTAATCCAAAGGATACATGAAGCCATATGACTGAGCAAAGAACGGCAGATAACGGTTCAACGCAAGCTAATAAACTTGTTTCAGATGCATGTAAATATTTCAAACTCTCTAAATAGCAGTAGAACGGGACGACCGTTCCTAACAGAATAATGAAAATAAGAGCTAGATAGGCTGAAAAGGACCACTCTCCTTCAAATTTCCAGGGAGGGTGGACAAAGGTAAAGCCAACTCCGCCAATGAACATTCCCCAGCCGACGACAATCATCGAGCCCCAGCGCGCAAGAAGCTTTCCTGGCTGCAGGGTATAAAAGGCAAGAGCAAACGCACTTGAAAGCCCCCAGAAAAGAGCCCATCCGGAGATAGAAAGACTTTTTATGCTTCCTTGTGTGACAAGGAAAAAGGTCCCGAGAACTGCGAGAACAACAGCAATCATTTCCTTAAGGGTTGGCAATCGTTTCGCTTTAAATGCAAGAAAGCTAGTCACTAGAATCGGTGATAAATACTGTAGCACTGTGGCTGTTGCTGCATTTCCGTGGGCAATGGCGGCAAAATAGGTATATTGGACAGCCAGCATTCCGAGGATTCCAAAAAGAACGAGGCCTATGCTTTCATACTTATTTTTCCATATGTCCCAGATCCTTTGTTTTTCTTTTCTATATGCAAAGGTTAGTAAAATGACTCCTGCGGTCAATAGCCGTACGACAACTAACCATTCTGGACTAAATCCCTGTTGATGAAACAAGAATTGGGCAACGGTCCCAGATACTCCCCATAATAATGCAGCTATCAGTACTAAAACAAACCCCTTCGTTCGAGGAATGGCTGCGATTGTACTCCCACTATTCATGCTTTTACCTCACAAGTTTTTTTATCTATTAATCTAGAATTAATCATAATACAACCGGAAGAGGAAAGAAATGAACAATTGCGAAAATTTGAGGGGAGAGAAGCGTGAAAAAAAAGAGCCTGTATTAGATACAAGCTCATGCTTACGCTATTTTGCTTCTATTACTGTTTTTTCTTTCTCAAACAGCATGATTAAGCCAGGCAGTAATATTCCCCGAATGAGGAATGTATCTAATAGAATACCGACGGCAACGATGAATCCAAAAATGAAGAGGAGCTGAATCGGCTGTGTCATTAAGACGGCAAAGGTAGCGGCAAGAATTAGACCTGCCGAAGAGATGACTCCACCTGTACTAGCGACTGCGATTTCAACGGCTTCTTTTACGGAATGTTTCTTACGCTCCTCCTGGAATCTTGATATTAGAATGATATTGTAGTCGATGCCGAGTGCCACAAGGAAGACGAATGCATACAGTGGAACGCGGCTGCTTATCGTATCAATACCAAAGAACAAATCACTTAAGAAAGTGCCTAATCCAAGGGCCGCAACAAAGGAGATGAGGATGGTTCCCATCATGTATATCGGCATTTTGATGGATTTCGTTAAAACAATCAATAAAGAGAAAATCAAAATGGTTTCGAGCAGAACAATGACGATTACATCTCGGTCATTGATTGCTTCTTCATCAACGAGGGATGCGGTTTCGCCTGCGAAATATAGAGTGCCACTTAACTTTTGCTTAGAAACAAGCTGATCAGATTGCTCGATTATTTTTTCTAAGGCATGAATGGTTTCAATGTCATACGGACTTTCCTCGAAGGTGAGGCTATACTGAGCGACCTTGTTATCTTCGGTCACGCCACTCATGCGAACATTGTTGACAAGGCTTTGTTTTTCAAGTTCAGCCCTGAGTGCCTCTTGCTGTTCTGCCGAGATTGCTTCGTTGCTTTCAAATACAACCGTAGTTGGAGCCAGATCTCCTTTTTCAAACTTTTGTTCTAGAATCTCGTAGCCTTGACGTGAAGGCATATCTTCAGGGAATGATTTCATGGTGTTGAACTCATATTGAAGATTGAATAAATTGCTAGCAGAAATCAGTAGGAATACGCCGATTACGATTACTGATAAAGCAGGTTTGTTTACGACAAATCGGCCAATTTTACTCCAGACAGAGTTCTTTTTGACCTTCGTGTCGCCCATCTTTGGTACCTTTGGCCAAAAGGATTTTCGCCCGAATAAGGTAAATAATGCGGGAACGAGTGTTACCGATGCGATCATAATGACAACCATCGTCGTAGAGAAGGTTGGCGCAAAGTTGTTATAGTCTCCAAACTTGGCAAAGAACAGCACGAGCATCGCAGCCAAGACCGTGCCTCCTGAAAAGAAGACAGGCATCCCCGTTCCGCACATCGTCGCTTTCATTGCTTCATACTTATCCTCGTGACTCTTAAGCTCCTCACGGAAACGTGAAAAGACAAAGAGGGAGTAGTCAATGACCGCCGCAAATAACAGAATCATCATGATCGAGATCGTTTGTTTGCTCATTGCAAGTCCGGCTTTCCCCATAAGACCGAGAATTTGGTTCACGACTTCATAGACGAAGACCGCTGCAAGAAGGGGTATTAGGGCCAATAAAGGTGACCGATAAATAATGACTAACAGAACTAGAATGAGGCCAACTGTTGAGAGAATAAGCACAACGTCCGCCCTAGAGAAAAGATCGAGAGAATCGACGGCAATTCCTGCTGGACCAGTGATGTGAAGGGTCAAATCAGATTGGTCCTTAACGATTTTCGTAATCTGTTTTAAGGATTCTCTTATTTCCGATGATTCTAATGATGAATCAAAGGTTAAAGGAATGACAGCCGCTTTGTTGTCATCGGACAAGAAGCCAGCCGCTGCTTGAGGAGGTAATGACGACAAGGGAATGACCTTTTCAACCCCATTGATATTCTTTTCTTTGATTTCATCAAAAATAGCAGCGAGAGCGGCGAAATTGATTTCATCCTTTTTCGCTTGAAAAACAAGAATGGCGGGAAGCCCATCGCTATTTTTAAAATATTGATCAATTTTCGCTTGTGCAATGACGGATTGTGCATCCTCAGGGAGGGTATCAATTTTTGTCACTTCATAATCCTTAGCACTTGGTGCAAAAAGAGCAAGAAGCACTGTGATAATGAGCCAGATGGTGAGAGTAATCCACATCCCTTTTTTTGTCGCAACCCGATCCGTGATTGCCCCTAGTATATTTTTCATCGTAAAACTCCCTTCATTTAAGGGTGACAGTAGTGTCACTTTAGGTATAAAAATGTATGTTACGATTTTCAACATTATTATCTTTTATAAGTGACAGTGGTGTCAATTACTTATTTCATGAACATTCCATGCCGAATAATTTCTTTAATAGACAGGTTCCACAGGTCCTGTGGAATTCCAAAGTGGTTTGGAATGGCAATAGACTGAAAAATATATCCCAAAATTAAAGCGTCCGGTATATGTGGCTTCACTTTCCCTTCGGTCTTGCCTAACTTGATAAATCCTTGCAGGTATTGATACATATCCAAGTGATAGTTCGCAAGCCGATTCTTATTTGAGTTGGTATTTTGATTGGTCTTGGACGGGATGCGTTGACCGATTTCAATGATTTGATATATCGATGATTTTTTTAAAATAAGGTCCAGTAAAAAGTCAAATTGTGCTTCAAAGCCATCGTATTCTTCAATTTGCTTTAGCTCTGTGAGGTAGAGATTCATTTCATATAGCATATAGTCGGTGATGAGTTCATCCTTATTTTCGTAATACTTATAAATCGTTCCCCGAGAGACATTTAATTGATCCGCTAAAAGACTAAAGGTAAAGCCTTCGTATCCATACTCCAGAAGGTTCTTCTTTGTTAGTTGAAATAGTTCATCCGTTGAAAATTTCCGTTCACGTGCCATGTGCTCACCCCAGTCTATTATAAGATAACGGATGGACAAATGGGAATCCCATCTCTGGGAATGTTGTAGCTGGTAATCGGGACTGAGGATGCCAGTAAAGTAGAATGTGAGTCTCGAAAGGTAGCAAATCGGGACTGGGAACAGCGAAAAAGCGGAATCTGAGTCTCGAAAAATGGTTAATCGGGACTGGGAACAGCGAAAAAGCGGAATCTGAGTCTCGAAAAGTAGCAAATCGGGACTGGGAACAGCGAAAAAGCGGAATCTGAGTCTCGAAAAATGGTTAATCGGGACTGGGAACAGCGAAAAAGTAGTATCTGAGTCTCGAAACCAGATTAATCGGGACTGAGATCAGTGAAAAAGTAGAATCTGAGTCTCGAAAAATGGTTAATCGGGACCGGGAACAGCGAAAAAGCGGAATCTGATTCCCGAAACCAGTCAAATCGAGACTGGATCAAGAGCAAAAGTTGATTCCAGTCTCGTTTCGCGCAAAGCATCCTAAATCAAATACTCATATCTCGATGGACATCGCTTCCTTTTCAACATAGTGAGTGGCTCTCCCTTGCATCGCGTAAGCAAAATTCCTCGCTAGCACCCTTTGAATTGTTTTCGTACTGAATATGCCACCGCACCAATCATGCATGCCGATTGTGGTCACCTTTCTTTCTGGAAAAAGGGTTCTAAACTCCGCCACGTTTCGTATGATAGCGAATTCAAGTTCCTCGCTAGCCGCACAGTGTGCACAGATCATCTTACGCTTATCACCTGCAAATCGCATGAAAGAACGGCATTTTTCACAAAGGATCCCTTTTGCAAGTTCATCATATTCATAATCGGGGATAAATGGGTTTGGATAGGTTTCTTTGTGAGCAGCGATCAAAATCTCTGTGAGCTTTGTTTGTTTTGCACCGACAGGTCTACTTATTTTACTGAGATTACTAAAAAAATGGTTGAGTTGTGATGGAAAAATAATAGATGGATTCACTGGGGCTTGATACAGTGTGAAAAAGGGGTTCACAAAGATGAGGAAAGCCTTAATGTTAAAATGTAATCCGCGGTCCTGTAGAAATCTTTTCAATGAGGATTCACATCTTTTTAACTGATGCAAGGGGTTCTTAATTTCCTTCCCGGCAGTTGATTGCCAAGTATCACCCTTCACTACGAAATCGCCTTCATAGTTTTTTATTTCAAAGAGATATACATCATCATGGGTAAGCCCTAACGAATCAATTTGAAAAAAAGTGTTGTTATGCCCCAACAATAAATCGTTTAAAAAAAGCCATCCACCTGAAAAACCTCTAATCCAATGGTCGAATTCTACCTCCCCTTCATAGCCCTTCTCAAGACTAAGATAATACTGTTTTTCTTTCTCGAATAAGCATTTTCGGGGATGAAGACTTTTAAATAAAAGTAATTCCTTCGATTCCTTGCGTTCTTTAACAATCAACACCTCACAGCCTTTCTTCTAAAATTAGCTAAGCAAGATAATTATATCATTTTCCATTATGATCTTGTCATATTTGCAAATTTAATATATAGTACATTACAACAGTAATGCACTATGATACAAGAGAGGAGGCGGCGACTATTTTTAATCATGACGGGACAAAGCCCATATATATGCAAATTGCCGAATGGCTCGAAACAGAGATTCTAAATGACCATTTCAAGAGTGATGAAAAGGTGTATTCGCAATATCAGCTGGCAGAGATGTTTACGATCAATCCAGCGACAGCAGCAAAGGGATTGAATTTATTAGCAGATGAGAAGATTCTTTATAAAAAGAGAGGTCTTGGTATGTTCGTCACGGCAAATGCAAGGGAAGCGATATTGATGAAGCGGAAAAGCGGTACTTTAAAGCATCTTATCCAAGAGCTTGTCTTGGAAGCGAGTAGATTACAGGTCAGTGAAGGGGAGCTTATTGAAATGATTAAGGCCGCACGAAATGAGGAGGGGAAAGAGTGAACGCAATTGAATGCACAAGCCTAACAAAAACCTATTTGCGCAAAAAGGTTCTTAACGAAATCTCTTTTACCATAGAGGAAAACAAGATTATCGGTCTAATTGGGAGGAATGGAGTAGGGAAGACAACGCTGCTCAAGGTCATCGCCGGTTTTATTAAGGAAACGTCAGGTGAATTGAAGGTCTTTGGAAATCATCCCTTCAACAATCTACATGCATCCGTCAACACGATTTTTGTAGATGATCAAATGAGCTTTCCACCAGCTTTGCAGCTGCATGAATTACTTGAAGCGGCACAAGCTTTTTATCCGAATTGGGATATGGAGCTGGCACAGCGGTTGTTTAACTATTTTGGTTTTGAACCGAAGCACTATCACAATACACTTTCAAAGGGAAGAACGAGTACGTTTAATATGATTGTTGGGCTCTCATCGAGATGTCCTCTCACTATTTTTGATGAGCCGACAACGGGTATGGACGAAGCGGTAAGGCATGATTTCTATCGGGCCCTGTTAAAGGATTATATTGCTCATCCGAGAACGATTGTGATTTCAAGCCATCACTTGAATGAAGTTGAAGATTTGCTTGAAGACGTACTCCTTTTAAAAAATGGGAAGGTCAAGCTGCATATGCCGATTTCTGAATTAAAGGAATGGGCTGTTGGATTAAAAGGGTCTTCAGCGTTGGTGAGACAATGGGCGGAAGGAAGGGAAATGATCTATCAACAGTATATTGGGCAGGATACGATGCTGGCTGTTGTAAGGAATGATTTCACAGATGAGGAAATTCAAAGAGTGCGGCGTGCTCAAATAGAAGTCTTACCTGTGCGGGCAAGTGATCTATGCGTCTATTTAACAAATGACACGAAAGGGGGAATTGATGATGTCTTTAGTGACCGCTAATTTAATGGAGACGGTAAAGAAGCAATACGGCTTTAAGCTTAAGGCAAATATTGATGCCTTTAGTTCTCTTGTTGGGATCCAGCTGTTAGCTATCCTGTTTTCCCTTAACGGAAGTGGTTCTTCAGGGACTTTTTCAGAAACGCTGAGCTTGGATGTAACCTATTATTCGGCAGATATTGTCGTTATCTTTACGATGATTTGGGCGTTAGTGACGGCGATTACGATTACAACAAAGCCCTATCGCAGTTATGATTTTACCTTTGTGACGAATCGGTTGAGCAGCAATCTTTCGAATATGCTCTTTCTTCTAACGGCGAGCCTACTTGGAACGATCACGGCCGTTTTATCTCGTTACCTCATTCAGGTCATTGGCTATTTTATCATGCATAATCAGGTTTACTTAACTCCAACTACATTTGGGGATATTTTCCTTGGTATCGCAGCGGGTTTTCTTTATATATTCTGCATTAGTGCGATTGGTTATTTGATTGGAACCCTCGTTCAAGTGAATAAATTATTTGTTCTACTCGTTCCGGGGTTGATTATCGGTTCTATTTTCCTTGATGCCTCTATGCAAAGGGAACCGTCCTTAATGGGGATTTTCCAATTCTATCTAATGGAATCATCTATCCTTCTTTTTGCGATAAAAATGCTTCTTACCACTGCATTTGTTTTTGGTTTGTCATTTATTATCCTTAACAGAATGGAGGTAAGACGATGAGCGCAATATTCACAACCTTTATTCCGATTGCAATTTTTCTTATTTTGCCAGTGATCATCATCTTTGCAAGGTCTAAGACGAAGGCCATTTCTGTAAAAATCACCCATTGGCTTCTGCTGGTATATGGCGGGGTCCTTTTAATCGCAATGGCAATGTCTTCTTTCATAAAAGCTGAAGAGCCAACAATTTATCAGAAAAAGCCAATTGATTTTTATGAGACTGCTAATAAGGGGAGGATGTCAGAAATAGGGAAGGAGTACGTATTGGCCGAGAATAGCTATGAGTTTAAGGGCGAATCTCTTTCCATCAAATCATCTGTTCCAGAGACGATTTTTGTTGAAAGAAAAAAGGAGGGTGATGACCGCCTTGAAGTCTATTTTTATGGAAATGGATTGAATGTGAGTGGATTAGACTTTACAGAAAGAGTAATTCCTCCAAGCACAAGACTTAACGGGGAGATATTAACAGTTACTTACCCGGGCTTTCAGGAAATGAAAATCGCTTTTGTGAAAAATGAGTTCATGATCAATCAATTTAAAAATCAGAAGAGCTTACATCAAATGGTCGATTATGACAGCACAATCATCTACATGAAAATCCCGCAAAACCTAAAAATAAGCCCAAACCCAGATATCTACATCGAATACATCAATTAAGGTACCTGGTACCGTTCGTGGACAAATACCCAATTTTGTCCACGTGGGGTGGACACTCTGTTCGTGATTGAGGTAAAAATAAATAAAGTAAGACTGCATTCAGTGATTTTTGTGGGTGCAGTTTTTTTGAATTTTTTTGGAATTTATTGAACATAATGTGACAAATGTCATAATTCCAAACATCATTTTGGATAATTATGTTAATGTTGTGTTATAGAATAATATTTGAAAATATTTTCCTTGCCACTACAGCGACTGAGATCCAAAAGAGGTGTATTCGTTGATTCAATCCATTTTATCGAACTTGGCGATTATCTTGCTGATGCATTTGTTCATGAGTATGCTTGTTAATTTCAGAAAGGAACTATCAGCTTGGATTTTTCGGTCAGCTATGATCCTTTTAGTAGCTGGTTCAGTCATTTCCATGCTTTATTTGCCCATTCTCTTTGGCAATTTTGCATTGGATCTGAGATTTATCCCTCTTGTCTTTTTGTCCTATATTTGGGGCTGGAAATATGCATTTCCGACGCTTTTGATTGTCTCCATATGGCGTTTCTTTATGGGCGGAGATGGTGCATTACCTGGGATTATTTTTGGCATGGTAGGGCCGACCCTGCTAGCATTGGCTTTCCATCACCGTGCAAAGTTGAAAGGAAAGTACACAGAAAAGCTATTATTAATTATCGGTTGTTGGTTCATAAGCGATTTTCCTATCATCTTTATTATTCCAAATGGTCTGGAAGTATTTAAAGATATCGCCTTGGTGCGCCTATTTACCTTTATTGCAACCGCTGTTATCTTGTATACATTTATAGCTCTTGAGCGTCAGCGGAGAACCCTTAATGAAAAGCTTCAAAGGCTTGCGGGAGAGGATCCTCTGACAAAGCTTCTTAACAAGCGCAGATTTTATGAAATTATCGAGGGTAAGATTAGATGTGAAAGATTGCAGCATTATATTGCTATGATGGACCTTGATCATTTTAAGAAGCTGAACGATACATATGGCCATGTGATAGGGGATGAAGTACTGTGCAAGGTAGCAAGGATTCTCAAGAGACATGAGCAGGAGCAAATAAGGATTGCACGGTATGGCGGGGAAGAATTTATTCTGTATATCGGTAACGAAAGTCTGGAAAAAGCCTCACAAATTCTGGAGGAAATAAGGGCAGAAATTGAAGGAACCTGCTTTATTACGCATCAGGAGAAGCCCATTAGAATTACCGCCTCCTTCGGATTGTCCCCGATTGATGAAAACTCTCATATTCTTGAATCTGTGAATCAAGCTGATAAAAACCTCTATTTAGCCAAGAAAAATGGTCGCAACAGAGTGGTAACGCCCCATGATGCATCAATCTTAAGGACTTCGTAAATTTACAGGAGGCTCCAGAATTTCTGGGCCTCCTTCTTGAGTGACTACCTACTATAATAATCTCTCACCAACAATGGCAATAAAATAAATAATCATGGCCATCAGACCAAAAGGGAAACCAAACCTTGCCCATTCCGAGCTGGTAATATTAAGCTTTCCCGCAGAAATAATATTGGGGATATTACCTGGAATCAGCATTCCGCCGCTTATAATAAGCCCCAACAAAATGGCTTTAATCGTCTCTAGATCCATGGCTGGACTAATTTCTGCCGCAGCAAGCGTTGCATTATCAAGAATCGCCGAAATCATGTTAATCCAATAGAGCAAATTTGGATGGAGTCCAAGGACGTAAGTGTTGATAAAGGGCTCAAAGCCTGCTCCTAGCAAGGTTAATCCCATTACAAATAAATAGATCTTAACGGTTCGAACAATAATCTCTTTGTAGGTTTCTCCGTCATGACTGGATAGGGAGGCGGAGCTGTTTTTGAACTTGGGCTGAACAAAAAGGGCTGCAATAATTCCCATCATGATGATTCCGAGAATGACCTCACGTCCAATAAGCCTAAGCAGGAAAAAGCTGTCCTCATTTAATTTACTAATAATGATTGTCGAGAGGGGTTCACCGATGGGGGTGAGAGCTGCACCCAAACCAATGGCAAAACAAGCAATGATGACCAGCTTGATCTCCGCCTTTCTTTCTAGTTCAAGAACGGAAATGATCAAAACTAAAACGAGAGAGGCAATGATCGCGGTGATGATGCTTGAAAGCAGTCCAAGAATGATCACCACAAGAGCGAAAAATAGTGAATAGGGGACCGATTGGCTTATTCTTTGGATAGACTTTTTTAACGGAACTCTCAACCATTTAAAAAGAAAACCAGCAATAAGCACAGCGAGCGTTATTTTTATTGGGTCTATTAAGGCCTTATGCCATAGCTCCAAATTTAAAATTTGGCTTACCCAGGCAGCACATATCCCCATCATAAATAGAAATATTTCCAGGTTTCTTTCCACGATCTTCACAGTGAAAGGCAAGAAGAGTACCAATAATAAAATGAGAATTAATCCTATCATATACAATACCTTTCCAATCCAATTTATTGGTGTGTCTAGAAAGGATCATATGCTTGTCTACCCCAAATATGCCAGAACTTTTTTAAGCCAAAAAAGGAGAAGACCGACTGTCTTCTCCTAAATCAAGCTATCACTTTATTTCATTACATCATGGTCAACGTAACGTTCGCCATTTAGTTCACTAATGATGTTAATTGCCACCTTAGCACCGTCACCTGAGGTGATAATCGTATGCATGCTAACACCTGCACAGGTGCCGGCTGCCCATACACCCTCAATATTCGTTTTACCATTCTGATCTACATCAAAAATGGTTTTGATGCGTGGCTCTGTACCAGGCTTTGTGTTTACCCCGGATTTTTCACCGAGCTCAACAGACATTCCAGTTGCAAGAATTACATGCTTGGCTTCATATTCTCCGTTGTCCGTAACTACAACAAGATGATCGCTTTCCTTTTTAATCGTGGTTGCTTCGTTTTGAATGATTTCAGCACCAAATTTCTTAGCCTGATTTTTTCCTGTTTCCACAAGGTCCGGGCCAGAGATTGAAGGTGCACCATAATGGTTTTCCATCCAAGCGCGCTTGGTTACACTTTTATCATTATCGAGAAGTAAAGTTTTTTTACCAGCCTTTGCTATAAAAATGCCAGCACTAGCCCCTGCAGGTCCTGCTCCAATAATTACTACATCATACATTTGCGAATTCCTCCTTTGTTTCATTCCTAACATTTCTTATCTTACCAAAATGTTTTGAAAATATCTCAATTTATGATTGGAGGAATGCTTTTGCTTACTTTATTTCTTCATTCCCAATGCTTTTGACTCCTAAAATATCAAGGATAAAGATAAAAACGGGAATCCCGACAATAAGCCCCCAAACCCCAAAGAAATGTTCGCCGAAAATAAGGACAATAAACGTATAAAAGACTGGCAAGTTGGTTTTCGCAGACATCAGCTTTGGATTTAGGATATATGCTTCAATGGCGTGGATGATCATGATAACAATTAGAATGTAGACCACATACATTACTCCGCCAATTGTGTATGCAATGGTACATAGAGGAATGAGGGATATAATTACCCCAGCGACAGGGATAAGGCCAAGGAAAAAGACCATGATTGATAAACCTAGTAGCTGCGGAAAGTCCATAATCCATAAGGCAATCGTTGTAATGGTACAATTGACGACCGCAATAATAAATTGGGCCTCGAGTACTTTTCCAAAGGTAAGAACAAATTTCTTTCCAAAAAATTCTATTTCCTTGTAAAAATCAGCAACTTTACTATTCTTAAATTTCGCCGTAAATTCAATCAATTTTTGCTTTTCCAACAAAAAGAATAGGCTTAGAATGAGGGAAATAAAGACTTGAATCCCAATGGTGCTAATATCGGTAAAGGATTTTAAAATAAAATTAACACCTTGTTCAACATAATTCGTTATCCCATTTCGTTCAATCATGTCGACAACATAATTAAAAAGAATATTGTCACGTGGTTGAAGATAAAATGCTTGAAGCTGCCTAAACAATTGAGTAATTTCTGCGGTAATGACTGGAAGATATTTGACGATTCCGTACGTTAATAGACCAATAATGGTCATATAGGAAAGAAGGACAGTAATGTTTCGATGCAAACGGAACTTTCTTGTTACGAGTTCCACAAGTCGATCCATAAGGAAAGAGAAAATAAATGTTAAGAGGATTACGTTGAGCATACTCCTTAATGCAATGAGCACAAGAAGTATAATCGCAAAAATAATCACCCGCTTTAATCCGGTCTTTTGCAAATAATCATTGATTCTTTCCATCGCAGTAGAGGGTCCCCCAGTACAAGTAAATTTCAGACTTTAAACATATTTTAGCATAGATGGTCATGAGAATGTGTCAAAAGGGTCACAAAGTGAAGGAATTTTCCCCGTTAATTTTCATTATGGACTATTTTTGTAAAAAGTTAAAACCAGCCCGTTTTAAGAGCTGGTTCCAATTAAATTTATGTCTAGGTGCTTGCGCTTTTCTTATTACCAAGCTTTCCTATAAATATCTGCTAGTTCAGACACAAGTGGCAGCTTAGGATTTGCGGTTGTACATTGATCTTCAAATGCTCGTTCAGCTAGGAAGTCAACCTTGCTTTCAAATTCCTTCTTATTGACCCCACAAGCTTCTATCGACATTGGTATTTGCAGTTCTTCAGCAAGCTTAATGATCGCCTGAATGAGACTTGCGACACCCTCCTCTGTGGTCCGAGCAGGTAATCCGAGTGTTCGAGCAATTTCGGCATACCGTTTGTCCGCGATAAATTTCTCATATTTCGGGAATGAAGATAATTTCCTAGGCTTGGTAGCATTGTATCGAATCACATGCGGAAGCAGGATCGTGTTTGCCCGTCCGTGAGGAATATGGAATTCCCCGCCGAGTTTATGAGCAAGGCTATGGTTAATTCCTAGGAATGCATTGGCAAATGCCATCCCTGCAATCGTGGAGGCATTATGCATTTTTTCCCTTGCCACTTCATCATTGCCGTTCCGATAAGCTCTAGGAAGGTATTCAAAAACAAGCTGAATGGCCTTCATTGCTAATCCGTCTGTATAATCATTTGCCATTACCGAAACATAAGCTTCAATCGCATGGGTTAATACATCCATTCCTGTGTCTGCTGTGACATGCTTTGGTACCGTCATGACAAATTGTGGGTCAATGATCGCAACGTCAGGTGTAAGCTCATAATCTGCCAAAGGATACTTCATATTTGCCTTCTTATCTGTGATAACAGAAAAGGATGTTACCTCAGAGCCAGTCCCCGATGTGGTAGGAATAGCAACAAATTGAGCTTTCTCCCCAAGCTTCGGAAATTTGACGAGACGCTTCCGGATGTCTAAAAATTTCTGTTTTAATCCAAAGAAGTCCGTATCTGGATGCTCATAGAAGAGCCACATACCTTTTGCTGCATCCATTGCTGACCCGCCTCCAAGGGCGATAATGACATCTGGCTCGAAACTTGCCATGACTTCTGCGCCTTTCATAACGGTTTCAGTGGACGGATCTGGTTCAACATCAGAGAAAATTTCACAGTGCACATAGTCCGGGCGTTTTCTTAAATAATAAAGAATCTTATCGACATAACCAAGCTTCACCATTCCTGGATCGGTGACAATCATTGCTTTTGAGATATTTGGCATTTTTGCTAAATATTGGATTGAATTTTTCTCGAAATAAATCTTAGGTGGAACCTTAAACCACTGCATATTCACATTTCTCATCGCCATTTTCTTAATATTGATTAAATGAATGGCCCCGACGTTGGTGGATACGGAGTTACCTCCAAATGTACCACAGCCGAGGGTCAAGGATGGGAGGTAGGCGTTATAAATATCCCCAATTGCACCTTGGGAGGACGGTGCATTGACAATAATACGACCTGCTTTCATTCTTTTGCCGAACACTCTCATCACTTCTTCATTTGTCGAGTGAAGGACAGCTGAATGGCCAAGTCCACCAAACTCAAGCATTTCTTCTGCAATTTTCAACCCATCCTCTAAGCTATTTGCTTTATAGCATGCGAGAACCGGACTAAGCTTTTCGCGAGAAAGTGGAAATGCTGGCCCAACACCTTCAAGTTCAGCAATTAGAATTTTCGTTTCATCAGGTACCTTTACGCCGGCCATGGCTGCAATCTTAACAGCGGGCATTCCGACAATATCTGCATTTACTGCACAGGAATGTTCATTGATAACGAGCTTCTCAACCTTCCTTTTCTCTTCCTCGCTAAGGAAATAGCAGCGATGTGCGATCAGTTCTTTTTTGACCTCTTGATAAATCTCTTTATCAATAATGACGGCCTGTTCGGAGGCGCAAATCATCCCATTATCAAAGGTCTTTGATAGGACTAGGTCATTAACGGAGCGCCCAATATTGGCAGACTTTTCAATATAGCATGGCACATTTCCTGGCCCTACGCCTAGAGCTGGCTTCCCTGAGCTGTAAGCGGACTTGACCATTCCAGCACCGCCAGTAGCTAAGATTAAAGAAATATTTGGATGATTCATCAACAGTCGAGTTGCTTCTAATGAAGGCTTTTCAACCCACTGAATGCAGTGCTCAGGGGCACCTGCCAGAATAGCAGCATCCCGTAAGATTCTTGCCGCCTCACTGCTACATTTTTGTGCAGAAGGGTGGAAGGCAAAAATGATCGGATTGCGCGTTTTGATAGCAATTAATGCTTTAAACATCGTTGTTGAGGTTGGATTTGTTACGGGTGTGACACCGGCAATCACTCCAACAGGCTCAGCAATTTCGATGATTCCTTCATTCATATTTTCATTGATGATCCCAACGGTTTTATCGTACTTAATGTTATGATAGATGTATTCTGTGGCAAACATGTTTTTAATAATTTTGTCTTCGTAAACACCGCGTCCGGTCTCATTAACGGCCAGCTTAGCTAGTTGCATATGCTGGTCCAACCCAGCAAGAGCCATCTGCTTAACAATTTCATCAATGGTTTCCTGATCAAAGCTGCTGAATTCCTTTAGAGCCTGACGTCCATTCTCGACCAACTGGTTAATCATCTTCTCAGTTTGTTGATTTTCTTGAATTTCTTTTTCAGCGATTGCCATAATATCTTCTCCTTTTTATTGTGAAATATTTCACATAATATCGCAAAAAAAATTATTCGCAAACAGGATTTCTTGGAATCTTTTCAAAGCTGATTTCTGATAGTATTTTGGAGCTTCTTTTTACAATAATGACATAGTTTATGGTCCAAATGTACGAAGGTATGCTTTCATGCTCCTTATACATCATAGCTTCAAATTCGTCCTGAACAATTTCTTCAAAAGTTTCTTGGGTGTGCGTTTCTGTGTCAGTAGAAAAAGTTTTCCATTCGCATATAATCATGAGGCTCACTCCTTACATTTTTTACGAATTAAGAATAACATAATCTTTCCGGAAAAAGTTTGTGAAATATTGAACAAACTTTGAATCTTATTTTGAGAGCGTATTCTTATTGATTCAACTCACTGAATAAGATTCTCATTCTTTCAAAAACTAAACTACAATTAAGTTTTGGAGGGACAAAGATGAAGCGCAAAAGTTCTAATAAGTATCCTTTTATTGTACTGCTTATGATCCACTCTGCTCTTCTACTGTATACCTTTAGAAAGCAAGAGAAAAGAAAAACGCTTCTAGTTCTTCTGCTATCTCATGTTGGATTAGGGTATATTTTTGAGATTCTTATTTTGAATTTATTAGATGCTTATAAATATTTGCCGAAAATATTTAAAAATAATTATTTAGATAATATATTCGGTGCGATTTTGTCACAGGCTATTTATATTCCGTTTACGGCTGTTTTTATATCAGGGTTTCATCTGAAATGGAAAGCAAAACTAATTTTCCTTCTTTATTTTCAAGTAGTGGAACGTTTGTTTATCCGGTTGAAGTTATATAAGACCTTTTGGTGGAGTCCTTTATATACAACTGGTTTCTTAGCTATTTTCTTTCCCTTAAGTGACAAATGGTACGAGCTCCTACAAAAAGGAAATCGTTTTATACTAAATGCATCCTTCTACCTTTGTACGATGGGAACAGAAATCAATATAAACTACTTGATGGCAGTGTTTGGAAATTTCCGCATGGGAAGGGGGAAAGTATATACATGGAGAGAGCACTTTCTTTTTACTCCGTTATATGGCTTTGTCCAAGCGCTTATTACTACCTGGTTTATTCGAAGGGATCGTTTGAGAGGAAAAATCCAGGCATTTGTAATTGGTTTAGTTCTTGATTGGGTATTGTATCGGTGTGGATTTTTGAAGGTTAAGAATGCGTTTATTCGTTTCATGGTACGAGGAGTCATGGTTTACATGGCAAGCTGGTTCCGAAAATTTATCTACAGGGAGATCAGGGAAGAAAATGAAGTCTATTGAAGTTACAGAAAAGGAGTCAGTGAGATTTCTCACTGACTCCATTGGTAAATTTCGTTATTCTCCAAGGTAAGCAGTTAACATCCAAACATGAGTATCAATTTTTTCAATTAGACCGACTGCTAAGTCATTTGTGATGACATCATTGTTTTCTTCTGCTAAGGAAGCCAATTCAAGAAGCTGTTCTTTAATGGCTCTGTAGTCTGAAACAAGAGTCGAGACCATGTCGCTTGCTTTCGCTTCGTTGTTTGTTTCAGCAAGTGTGGCAGTTTCTAAGTATTCTTTCATAGTGGCAACGGGTTGGCCGCCAATAGCTAATAAGCGTTCTGCAATTTCATCAACTGTAAGTGCTGCTTCATTGTAAAGCTCTTCAAATTTTTCATGAAGGGTAAAGAAAAGAGGGCCTTTTACATACCAATGGAAGCGGTGAAGCTTTGTATAAAGGATGCTCCAGTTAGAAATTTGGACGTTTAGGGCAGTTTGTAGATTCATTTAATATTCCTCCTTAATCATTTATATATTTATTATATCAAATATTATATTAAAATCAATATCTAATTAAAATAAATTTTAAATAATAATAATTATTATAAATAACAAAACCCTTAAGCATGTCGCAGCTTAAGGGTTTTGTTTTCAGGAGAATTGATTTACTTAGAATCAGAGCCAAACATATATGTTTTGTGGTGATAGCGAATACTGAAAATCAGCCCCATCGCAAACATATTTCCCATAAGGGAGCTTCCTCCATAGCTTATGAAGGGAAGGGGTATCCCTGTAATGGGAAGGAGTTGAATGGTCATTCCAATATTTTGAAAAACATGGAAGGTAATCATGCTTATGACTCCAACACAAATATATGTATTGAAAGGATCATTTGTATCAAGGGCAGTTTTAGTTAAATGATAGATTAAGATAAAGAAAAGCCCTATTACAAAACTAGCCCCGACAAAACCATATTCTTCGCCAATCACACTAAAAACAAAATCAGTATGATTATCGGGAATATATACGGCTCTTTCCCCAAAGCCCTTCCCTGTAATAAGTCCTGAACCAATGGCTTGGAGGGATTTATAAAGCTGATATCCAATGCCGCTTTGAAAACTTTCTGGGTCAAGCCAAGAGTATATCCGGTTAAGTTTGTATTGGTCTATATCCAAATATTGCTTTAATAATTCTGGAACTTTAATGACCACATAGAGTATAGCTCCAGCAGAGGAAACGCCTAACATAACAATAGGAAAAATAATCTTCCAAGAGATTCCGGAAACAAGAACCATTCCGGCAAAAATAGCTAGAACAACTAGGGCAGATCCTAAATCCTGATGTGCGATTAAACCAAGGGGTAAAATAGTCGTAAAGCCAAGCTTTATTAATAAGAAAACGTCTGTTTGCAATGTTTTTTCGGTGAACTTCTCATGGTGATCTGAAATTAATTTACTAAGGGTTATAATCAGGAATATCTTCATAAATTCAGAGGGCTGAATATTTCCGAGCCCTGGAATCTTAAACCAGTTTTTTGCACCTTTAATTTCGGGGGCAATTGACTCTGGAGCAAAGAAAAGGAAAACCATGAGGAAGATCCCAATTCCATATAAATACCAGCTTAGTTTTCGGTATTGCTCATTATCAAAAACCATGACAACAGCAACAATGATGCTTCCAATAATGTAGAAAACAAGTTGTCTGATGAAATAATTGTCATTATATTGTTCAGTTGTTTGAGCACTATAAATGGCCGCACAGCTCGTAATTGCGAACAAAAGCAAAATAAAGCATAATGTCCAATCAAACTTTTCCGCAACGTTCTTCTTCGTTTCCATCGTTCCAACACCTAGTCTCATGTAATCTCCCTTTATATTAACAGAGTTCTAAACAAATGAACCACCATTATTAAGACGTAAATAAGAAAAGAAGGGTTTCGGACTCTTGAAAAAAACCACGAAGAAAACTTCGTGATTTTCTAAAGTGACAATGTTTGAGAAAAAACCTTTAAAGAAGATAATTTAAAAACATCGTGGCAATACCGAAATAAATGACGAGAGAAAAAATATCATTTAATGTCGTGATCAGAGGACCTGATGCGATCGCTGGGTCGATTTTTAATCGGTACAAAATAATGGGGATCACAGTTCCAGCAAGCGTTCCAATAATAAGTGTAATCAATAAGGAGCTCCCTACTACGAGTCCAAGGACCATGTTGCCCTGCCAAATTAGGGCGATAACAGAAATGAGGACCCCGCAAATAACCCCAATAATAATCCCAACAGTGAGTTCTCTGAAGATTAGCCTTGTAATGACCCGTCTGTCGATATCATTGGAAGCAAGACCCCGAACGACAACGGCTAATGACTGAGTTCCAGTATTTCCAGTCATCCCAGAAATCATAGGCATGAAGAAGGCTAAGGCGACGACCTTATCAAGAGTCGCTTCATAAGAGCTAATGATGCTCCCTGATATCACTCCGATAAAAAGCAGCAGGACTAGCCAAGGCAAGCGCCGATACGCAGCAACAAAGGACTTCGTATCAAAGTCTATGGATTTACCAGATGCAGAGAGCTTTTCAATATCTTCGTTTGCCTCTCGAATCACGACGTCAATAATATCGTCAACCGTAATTATTCCCATCAAAATATGTTCCTTATTGACGACAGGGATGGCCAAGAAGTCATAGCGCTCGATCAGTCGTGCGACCTCTTCCTGGTCTGTTTCCTCTAAGACATATATGACACGCTCATACATAATATCCCTAATCTTTTCCGTCATATCAGCAATGAGTAGGTCCCGATAGGAAACGACCCCGACAAGCCGACGGTTTTGATCAATGACGTACAAATAGTTAATGGTTTCGGCCAATTCAGCAAATGTTTTAAGCTTATCGACTGCCTCCCGTACGGAATAATAATCACGAATCCACACAAACCGGTTCGTCATTAAGCGACCAGCTGTCTCAGGTGGATAATTCATGATGTCCTGAACGATTTGGGATTCTTCCTTTTTCATTCCTGCGAGTAACGCTTCAATTTTTTCGGGGGATAAATCCTCAAGGAGTGAAGCGAGGTCGTCGTTATCCATCATGTCTAGCACTTTACCTGACTTTTCAATGCCAAGACGATTTAATACATCGATTTGCTCCTCACTGTCTAATTCCTGAAGTAAATCAGCAAGATTATTGATATGAAGAAAAAATAAAAAGCGCGTTCGGTGCTTTTCCGGCAAATCCTCATATATTTGTGCAATGTCATATGGCTGTAGTTCATCGACAATGGTTTCAAACTCTTTGCGTTTATTTTCTTTTAACGCTTTAATAATATAAAGAGTAATTTGATCCTCTGTCATGTTTTTTATCATGAGATCACGCTCCTTTACCGGAAATATATTTTGCATGGTCTTTATCATTATAAGGAAAAAATTCTAGAATTGATATGGATAAATAGAAAAACAGTTGGAGGACAGCATCCAATTAAATAGGAATTAATAGGGTTTTTTGATAATATGGAATAAAGTATAGCTTGGGAACGGATTTTGGAGTTATGAATCGGGATTTGCTATATTCTTCATAAGTCTTATCAAAAGGTTCGGAGGTTATTCCCTTGAAAAAAAACAACAGCAATGGGCGGGCTGTCGTCTATGTTCATTTAAATGAGACGAAACAATATGTTCTTTCCTACGGGATTGAGTTTGCTGAATTTACCGAGTCTCTTTCAGACCTCATCAATCAAATTCTTCTTCTAAAGCACCATTTTGATGACGGGGATTTCAATAGGCATTCATTGCTGGAGTTTGTTCCAAACGAGCGGTTGAAGAAGCTGGTTAAGGATGATGTATATGGTTATGGTGATTTCTGCTGGGTTGATTTTGAAGAAGAGGAAGGCCTTAATGAGCTTACGGGTCAGGAATTGGCTGAGCTACTTTATTTGGGGCATATGAAGGATCATTTGAAGCCTCCCTTTTACCAGAAGCTGCGAAATCGTTTTGTTTATTTGGCCCATGATGATGGCTGGTGGAATAAGATTTACTATCGGAATATGATGGATTTTTATCGGATGCTTGGAGATACATTGGTTAGTAAGCTAACGGAAAGCAAAACCGAAAAGAACTTATTAGGCTTAAAAAAGAAGCGTGTGTTGTCGCCCCTGCCGATCGAGCTTCTCTTAAAGATGAAGACGATGATGAGGGAAGGTATTCTTATTTCTATTTATGATTCCGTTCAAAGCCGCACCAGTATAGAGGTGCCGATTTGGATTCTCGGCGATTTTGATAATATGGATGATATGTATGAGGACTATGAAAAGCTAGTTAAAGGGAGCCCTGATGCCAAGCTCATTTATGATAAAAAGAAAACGGAATGGAAATTATACACAAATTAATAGTGTGTCATCTGACAAACGATCGTGTATAATTTTTGTATAAGTCAATTTCATAATTATCTATAGATATAGGTGTCTTTAGCAAAGACTTAATAGGGAAGTTGGTGAAATTCCAACGCGGTCCCGCCACTGTAAATGGGAGCAAGCTGTATATGAGCCACTGTACATATGTATGGGAAGGTGCGGCATTGCTATGACCATAAGCCAGGAGACCTGCCTACATCTTGTTACACCCGCTACGAGGATAGGGAGGTGTTGGGAAGACATGTGTTTGATAAAATAGATGATTCCAACATCTCCATTTGTTTCGTATGGGGATGTTTTTTATTATGGCTTTTTTGTACGGATTGTAGTTTTTGCAATGGTCCTACTGCCGACCATTGCGTTTCAACGGAGTGTGTGCCACGCATTTGGTATGCAGGCACTTTTCTCGTTTTTTCGATCATCTAACTGTTTAAAAGTAGTAATTCATTCTACAATTTGTCGTTCAAAGGCAACAATATTTGAGAAAAGAGCCTTTATTTTCTAGAGGGGATCGAGTGATTTGCTAAAGCATTTTTTTCAGGGGAATTTTTTAAATAACAGATTATTTGCGTATTGTCTAGCTGTTTTGTTTTTAATCGCATCGGCTTTAATAGGGATTTCGATAGGGACGGTCTCGGTTCCTATAATTAGTATTATTAAAATTATTGGGTCGGAAATGTTTCCTTTTATCCCGAGGGAACCCATTGATCCGATGTATGCCAACATTGTTCTAAACATTCGTCTGCCACGGGTCATTTTGGCAGGATTAGTTGGGGCAGCTCTAGCTATTGCAGGTGCGGCCTTCCAAGGCTTGCTGCGAAACCCGCTTGCTGATCCTTATACACTTGGCGTTTCTTCTGGGGCATCGGTTGGGGCTGTCATGACCTTGTTTTTTCAAATTTCGCTTCCAGTAATCGGTTCCTTTACCCTTCCGTTCATCAGTATATTGTGTGCGTTTCTTACAATTTTCTTAGTCCTTGGCTTCGCGAGGAGAATCGATCGCTCGATGAAGGTCGAAACGATTATTTTGACGGGGATCATTTTTAGTTCGTTTTTAGGTGCCATGATTTCATTGCTCATCGCCTTAACGGGTGATGAGCTAAGACAAATCCTCGGTTGGCTCCTAGGCAGTGTATCCATGCGGGGATGGCCCTATATCAAAATGATTCTTCCGTTTCTTATTGTTGGCTCATTGATCCTGATCGCAAATAGCAAGGAGCTCAATGCGATGTCCTTTGGAGAGGAACGTGCGCAGCATCTAGGAGTGAATGTACAGAGAAGAAAATTAACGATTCTCATTGCTGGCTCCATTTTAACTGGAGCGGCAGTTGCTGTGTCGGGGACAATTGGGTTTGTCGGTTTGGTGATTCCCCATTTAACAAGAATACTATGGGGTCCCGATCACACCCATCTCCTTCCTTTATCCATTTTGACGGGGAGCGGGTTCCTCATTCTTGCTGATTTAGTCTCAAGGACCATTATTTCACCCGTCGAGCTTCCCATTGGGGTAATTACCGCACTTATTGGGGCGCCTGTATTTGGATTGATTTTGCTAAAAAGACGAGGCGGAGAAAGAAGAGGATAGCATGCTGAATGTTGATAATCTATCAGGGGGGTACACTGGAGATCCGGTCGTAAAGGATGTATCCTTCCAGGTGCAAAAAGGAGAGCTGTTTGGGATCTTAGGACCGAACGGGAGCGGCAAAACCACTTTATTGAAAATGATCAGTGGGATTCTTCCATTTGATAATGGGACCATCCTGATTAAAGGGCAGTCGATTGGCAGCTATTCAACGAAGGAGCTTGCGAAAATGATTGCCGTGCTGTCACAGCATTCTACACAGGCTTTTTCCTATACGGTGAAGGAAACGGTCTCGCTTGGCCGTTATGCACATCAGAAGGGCTGGTTTCATTCATGGAGCGATGAGGATGAACGAATCGTTCAGGAGGTCATGACTCAAACGGGAGTTGCTGCCTTTCAGGAGAAGAACATACAGGAGCTTTCAGGTGGTGAAAGGCAAAGGGTCTTTCTTGCTCAAGCTCTCGCCCAGGAGCCTGAAATTCTATTGCTGGATGAGCCGACCAACCATCTCGATTTGTCCTATCAAAAGGAGCTTCTGGATTTACTAAAGAGATGGACAAGGGAAAAAGGATTAACCGTGATCTCAATTTTTCATGATTTAAACCTAGCAAGCCTTTATTGTGATCAGCTTCTTTTGCTTGAGAAGGGGCGGATACATTCCAATGATCATCCAAATGAGGTCGTCCGGGTCGAGAAAATTAAAGAGGTCTACCGTACGGATATTGAAAAGCAGCCACATCCGAAAATTCCTGTCCCGCAAATGGTGCTGATTCCGAATTGGCAGGGTGAATCGGAGCAAGTCATGATTGGTCCAGAACATATGCGGATGACGAAGGAGCATATTTCTATTCAATCCGATGCTCCGCTTCGTACGATGTCATCTGGAGTGGTTGGTGCGGGTGTAGGGTGGAACCAAACATTTGTAAACCGCCACGTCGATAAAAATTATCATGCTTTCGATCACCGGCAGGAGATGCAGGACTACTTGAAGAAAAACGGCTTTGACCCTTCCGTAACAATCGGCATGATGACTGCTGTTGTCTTGGAGGATGTCGCCTACAAAGTATTAAAAGGGGAAGAGTTTTCAGTCATGGTCGTCGTCACAGCGGGAGTTGGGAATGCAGTAGATGCATCGAAAAGTGACCAGCACGCTTTTGAGGCGGTACCAGGTACCATTAATATATGGGTATTTGTGAATGGAGAGCTCACAGAAGAGGCTTTTATTCAAAGCATCATGACAGCGACGGAAGCAAAGGTGAAGGTGATGGAGGATCAGGAGGTACTAGACACTATAACGGGCACCGTTGCTACTGGGACATCGACCGATAGCATCCTGATTGCAGCAACGCAGAATGGAAGGATGCTTGAATTTGCAGGTACCATTACTCCCCTCGGAAAGCTCATCAGCAGGGGCGTGTATGATTGCACAACTGAGGCAATTAAAAAAAGCCGAAGAAGGATTCGAAATTTATGCTAACCCATATAATTTCAATTACGATCGCTTTTTTGATTGATGGGTTGATTGGAGACCCCCCGCATTGGCCTCACCCTGTAAAGTGGATGGGTTCTGGGATCGCATTTCTTGAAAAAAGGTTAAATGGTGGCAACGGGAGAAAAGCGAAGGGAATCGTAATGGTACTTACAATTGTGTGCATCGTTTTTCTTATATCCTTCACGCTTGTATCCATTTCTTATCATACACACCTATATCTTGGCATCGCGGTGGAAAGTATTCTTATAGCGACGACTATTTCACGCCGAAGTCTTAAGGAAGCGGCTCTTGACGTCTATTATCCACTGCATAAAGGGGAGCTACAGAAAGCACGGCTAAAGCTTTCTTATATTGTTGGTCGTGATACGGAAAGACTTGAGGAGCGAGAGATTGTCAGAGGAACTGTTGAAACGGTGGCGGAGAATACGAGCGATGGGGTCACAGCTCCATTATTTTGGGCATTGATTGGCGGGGCGCCGCTTGCCCTTGTGTACCGTGCTGTGAATACTTGTGATTCGATGGTGGGCTACAAAAATGAGAGATTTCTTGATTTTGGTTGGGCGTCAGCACGACTGGATGACCTCCTCAACTGGATTCCTAGTCGGTTAACTGGCTTTTTGCTGCTTTTGTCAAGCAAGCCTATGTATACCAATAGGGGAGCGGCATGGAAAATTCTGTTTCGTGATGCTAGACGACATCCAAGTCCCAATAGCGGCTGGATGGAAGCGGCAGTGGCCGCTATTTTGGGGATTCAACTTGGTGGGGTGAATGTATACAAGGGGATCATTTCCAAGCGGGCGGAAATGGGGGATCCTATCGTTCCCTTGCAAAAGGAACATATCCTTTTAACAAATCGTCTGTTAACAAAGGCGTCCGTGCTTTTTGTACTTGCCTTATGGATGGGAGGAATACTATTTGAATTGGCCAGCACATGGTTCGAATCCTCAATACATATATGAAGCGATGAACATTCCAAAGCCGAACACATGGATTGACCTAAGTGCCAATATTAATCCATTAGGACCGCCGAAGTCGATTTTGGAAAAATGGCTCCATTTTTATGAAAGCATCGGGGAGTATCCGGATCCCTTTGCGAACGCATTGAAGGAACAAATCGCACAACAGGCGGGGGTAGCGAAGGAATCGATTCTGATTGGCAATGGCGGTGCAGAGCTGATCATGCTCTTAGGTCGAATGCTAGCTCAAAAAAATGTCCTCATTGTTCAGCCAACTTTTTCTGAATATGAAAAGGCCTGTCAGGCAAATGGGTGTCATATATCCTATCATTACTTAGATGAGAAATGGAGCTTAAATCTTCAGGGCTTAATGGAAAAATTAGATGGTGTGGCTGCAGTTTTTCTCTGCAACCCGAACAATCCAACAGGTGTGTGCTTTTCCTTGGCGGAGATTCAGTTCTTAGCGGAAGCCTGCACGAGAAAAGGCATTTATTTAATTATTGATGAAGCCTTCTACGATTTCTGGAAAGACTATGAACCTCTAACTCCGTTGCAAAGGACTTGTGAAAATATCATTCTCATCCGCTCGATGACGAAGATGTATGCGATCCCGGGTCTGCGATTAGGGTATCTTATCGCAAGTGAGGAAGTGGTGGGGCAGATTGCGCAATATCAGCCACATTGGAGTGTCAATGTTCTCGCCATGCTAGCAGGACAGGAGTGTCTAAAGGATGAGGAATTTATCAATCAAACGATTGATTACATAGAGAAAGAACGAGCAAAGCTCTCTCTCTTTTTCACACAAGAAGGGTTTGAAATGTCACCATCAAAGGTCAATTTCTATCTATTGAGAGACCCGGAGCTTGAGAGTCAATTGCCTTTGTTTGAATTCTTGCTCCGTCATGGAATCGTACCCAGACATACGATGAATTTTCCTGGTCTAGGAGGAGAATGGCTGAGGTTTGCCATTAAGAGCAAGACGGAAAATGATCAACTACTTCAAGTATTAGAGGAATGGCGCAGATGATTTTTATTACGGGTGGAGTTCGCAGTGGGAAGAGCACTTTTGCAGAACAGATGGCGGCCCAAAGAGCGAAGGAGTTAGGAGGCAGGCTTCATTATCTTGCTACTGGAGCACCGAGTGATGAAGAAATGAGCAAAAGAATTATGCGTCATCAGCAGAAAAGATCGGAAAGTGAATTCATGTGGAGAACATGGGAGCAACCAAGGCATATTGAGCGGCTAGCTTCGAGCTTTTCTAAGAAGGATGTCGTCCTCCTTGATTGTGTCACGACTTTATTAAATAATGAATTATTCTTTTTGAATCAGGAATGGGAGGAAGAATTCTTACGAGAGGTTTTTGAGCGTCTACTTGATGGTATAGGGGTCCTTCAAGCGAATTGTGCCGAGCTTGTTCTAGTCAGCAATGAAGTTTTAAACGAGCCATTAGGCACAAATGAGTTGGTGCTGAAGTATAGCTTCATGCTTGGAAATCTCCATCAGGAATTGGTAAAAAGAGCGGATCGCGCTTATTTGGTCGAGTCAGGAATCCCGATATTGGTGAAAGGGGGGAGGGGATGAAGAGGATTTTGATCTTGGTGAAGGGATTTCTCTTAAACCTGCAATTTTTTACAGCTATCCCAATTCGCGCCGCACTTCCCATGGACAAAACGCACCTTGATGGCAGCATCAAAACCTTCCCATTAGTCGGGCTGCTGCAAGGGCTTCTCTATAGTCTCGTCCTCTACTTGCTACTGAACTGGACGCCCCTCTCCAGTGTAGCGGTAGCTTTTGCCATCTGGCTTTTAACGATTGTGGTAACCGGGGGTCTTCATCTCGACGGTTGGATGGATGCCAGTGATGCCTATTTTTCCTATCAAAGTCAGGAGAAAAGGCTAGAAATCATGAAAGATCCTAGAACAGGAGCATTTGGCGTTCTGTCAGTCATTATTTTATTAAGCAGCCGCTTCTTATTTATCTATGAAATCACAACCTACATGACGATGGCGACCTACTTACTGGTGATATTTCTTCCTTTTCTCAGTAAAGGAGTAATGGGAATGGTCCTCGTCACTGTGCAGGCAGCGAAAAAGGAGGGCTTGGCATATCTATTCCAGGAAGCAGGAAATGGAAGGTCCCTTGTCGTATACCCAATTTATCTCGTTCTCGTGGGTGGGGCATTTTTGTATCGATGGTCAGGGATTTTTGTTCCGATCCTTATATTGCTTATTATCACCATATTGTGTTATGTCTGGGTTCGTGTAAAAGCAGTGAAATGGTTTGGCGGGATTACTGGTGATGTATTAGGGGCTTCTGTGGAAGGGACTGAACTCATGTTATGGATGACATTGTGGTTATTACATTGTTTCGCCATGGTTTAACAGAAGGAAATAAGCGCAGAGCCTATATGGGCTGGAATGATTCTCCGTTAAGTGAGGAGGCTGTTACACAGCTAACAGCTATCAAGCTGGAACCAAGCCATTACGATTACTTTATTTCTAGCGATTTAAATAGATGTCTTGCAACGATGAAGCTTTTATTTCCGGAGGTGAGTCCGGAAAAATATACGGAATTTCGAGAACTCCATTTTGGTGATTTTCAAGAAAAAACCTATGAGGATTTAAAGAAGGATAAAGCCTACCAGCTTTGGCTCAAGGATTCTTTTCAATACAGCCCGCCAAACGGGGAATCCTTCGTACAGTTCGCAGAGCGGATTGACAAGGGGTGGGACAGGCTAGTTCATCAAATACTGGTTAACCACATCAGAAATCCCTTCATTGTCACCCACGGTGGTGTCATAAAATATATATTGCAGCAATATGCTCCAAACGAAAAAGATTTCTGGGATTGGCACGTCACACATGGGAACGGCTATGAACTTTCGTTTCAACTAGATCAGCTAAGGAGGGGTGAGCGATGCATTTCGTTACGGGAGGTGCCTTCAATGGAAAACGAAAATGGGTGATTGCCAGATACCCAGATGGGAAATGGGTTTCAGCTTATAAGGGTGAAGCGTTGGTGGAGGATTTAAATGCTCTTCACGCAGCAACCGTTGTGCTTGAAGGCTTGGAGGCCTGGGTTAAGGAGCTATCCTTCTCTCGCGAAAAATGGCGCAGCATCATTTCAGGCTGGAGAAAATGGGAGCAGCAGGCACCTGCCAGACAGGTCATTGTCATTGGCACAGATATAAGTAAGGGCATTGTCCCCATCGAAAAAGAAAATCGTAGCTGGCGCGATCAAACTGGCTGGGTCTATCAGGATATGGTTGTAGCCTGTGAAAGAGTAGATATGATTTGGTATGGTATTAATCAAAGGATTAAGGGGTGAAGGAAAATGAAATTGTATACAAGAACAGGGGATAAGGGGAAGACAAGTATTATCGGTGGTAGAGTGGATAAGGATGATATCCGGGTTGAGGCGTATGGAACGGTGGATGAAGTGAATTGCTTTGTTGGGCAGGCAGTGGCGGAGTTAGATCCAGAGCATTTCGAGGATGTTCTTCATGATTTGGAAAAAATTCAACACGAGCTATTCGATTGCGGGGGCGATCTTGCTAACATTACGGAAAAGCGAGTTCCGAAGCTGACAGAGGATGCAATTACTTATTTGGAAAGCAAAATTGACGAGCTGATTACTGAAGCTCCAGAGCTTGAGAGGTTCATCCTGCCAGGGGGAGCAAAGGCTTCCGCAACGATTCATATTGCAAGGACCGTTACGAGAAGGGCAGAGCGATTAGTTGTCAGTCTGTTGAAGGCAGATGAAACGACCCCAGTGGTTTGCCTCCAATACTTAAATCGACTATCAGACTACTTTTTTGCATTGGCACGTGTGATTAATTTCCGTCTAGGTGTGAAGGATGTGGAATATGAACGAAGTGCCAAGGTTTTTAGAGGAGGAAAAAGGGATGAGTGGAAGGAAAGTTAGTCTACTGGCTGTTTTTATTGGGCTTTCTGTCATGGGGGCTGCAATTAAAATCCCAGCCATCATCGGAAGCGTTGCCTTAGATGCTTTTCCATCTCTTTTGGCAGCGGCTTTCTTTGGGGGTGGAGCGGGGGCGATCGTTGGAGCGTTCGGTCACTTCGTCTCAGCCCTTATTGGCGGAATGCCAATGGGTCCCCTTCATTTGGTTGTTGCCAGTGAAATGGCTCTATTGGCTTTTGTATTTGCTTTTATGTACAGAAGAGAAAAGAGGTTGCTTGCAAGCGTCGTGTTTGTGATCGCAAATGCTTTTTTAGCTCCTTTGCCATTTATATTTTTCTTTGATGTGACCTTTTATGTAGCGCTTCTGCCGTCCTTGTTCGTTGGTTCTCTGCTTAACATGGTAGTAGCGTATCTTCTCATTCCAAGACTAAGCTCGTTTTTTGAAGGAGCCTACCACAAAGGAGCGATCAAAGGGTGAGAGATGCAGTCATAATTCCGATAGATGACGGTAAGTCACTTGTCATCACAACGGATAACAGCGGTGCAATTGGTATGAAGGAAGAGGATTTCGTTCAAGTAGCCTACGATATAGTTGGCTACTTTTCCTTTCGAGTCGCCATGATGGAATGCTTAGCCACTGGTGCTATTCCTTTGGCCGTTGTCATCCATAACCTATGCGGGGAAAAGGAATGGCATGAGCTTGTATCAGGTGTGCAAAAGGGGCTGAAGGAGCTCGGAATGGAGAATGTGCAGGTAACAGGCAGCACAGAAAGCAATTTCCCGCTCATTCAATCTGTTGTCGGAATCAATGTGATTGGGTTACAATCGAACAATGGTGGAACAAGGGAAGCGAACAAAGGGAGGATTGCCTTAATTGGCCTTCCATTAGTGGGAGATGAAGTGTTAGCCCACCCTGAGTCTGTTGCCCCGCTTTCTGTATTTTATCAAATCAGCTTATTAGAAAACGTGAGGGTATGGCCGGTGGGTTCGAAGGGTGTAGGGCATGAGCTTCAAAGAGTAAAGCCGGAGCTGTTTGAAGAGATCTCTTCTGATGGAATTGATCTATATAAGTCTGGTGGTCCAGCTACAAGCTTTCTAGTAATCTATCCACGAGAGAAGGAAAAGGAAATAAGGGATTTATCGGGTAAATATTTTCATGATCTAATATAAGGAGAAATGAGGATGCTGCAATTATTTTTTATTCGGCATGGGGAAACGGAGTGGAATGTAGAGCACAGACTCCAAGGCCGCCTGAATTCTAATTTAACAGAGAATGGGATTCGCGATGCTAAGTTATTAGGTAAGAGACTTATGGAAATAGATTTCGATGCCGTGTATGCGAGCCCAAGCTTGCGCACAATCGAGACCGCTAAGCTCGTGATAGGCGAGCGGACGCTCCCGTTCAAGACAGATGAAAGACTGATGGAGATTGATCTCGGGGATTGGGAAGGTAGGACCATAGACGAAATTAAAGCCATGGATCCTGACCGGTATCATCTCTACGAAAATGCTCCTAGCCAATATGCGAACAATGGGGAAACCTTTGAGGATGTAGAGTCGCGATTGGAAGCTGTCTTGCGTGACCTAGAAAGGACACATGATTCTTGTAATCTCTTAATTGTTACACACGGGGTGGTCATTAAAGTATTACAAATGATCTGCAAGGAAAATCCGATTGATTTAGTATGGGAGCCACCATTTATCGAGGGAACGAGCGTAACGTTGGTCAAAATAGAGGATAATAAGAGAGAATTGCTGCTTGAAGGAGATATTGCACATAAAGAGAGAAAAGGAGCTTTTTAATGAAATTGGCTGGGCATAGTGCTCTAGCCTTATTTTTTTGCATCTTCTTTTCAATCAAACGATTGATTATGGGCATATATACGTGAACATGGTCGAAAATGAAAGAAAATTGACATTTATGCTCTAGGTTTGTAAGGTTTTAGTCAAGTTATTCCATCATAAATATTAAAGGAAATACACAAAAAAATTCACGTCCTCTTCTGATAAAGTGATAAAATATAGAGGTATGTTTTGATTTGGGCTAGATGCTGCCTTAAAAATGGAGGTACTCAAAATGAAAAAGAAAATAGGGTTACTGTATGGAGGCAAATCTGCAGAGCATAAGGTTTCCTTACAGACGGCACTTGCTGTAATAAATGCGCTTGATTATGAAAAATTTGAGATATATCCAATATACATTACAGAACAAGGTGAATGGATCAAAGGTCCTTTATTAGAAGGAAAGGTTGAAACAGTGGCGGCCTTACAATTTTCTAATGGGGAATCCCTGCCGCCTACTGCTTTGGCTCCTGCTTTATTTACAGCCGATAGCCAAAATGCCCCTTTTGACATCATCTTCCCGCTCCTTCATGGACCGAATGGTGAGGATGGTACTGTACAAGGATTGTTGGAATTACTGAACCTTCCTTATGTAGGTAATGGAGTCCTTGCCTCCTCTGCGGGAATGGATAAGGTTATCATGAAAAACATTTTCGCCCAAGCAGGATTGCCTCAGGTCAATTATGTATGGTTTATCCGTAGTGAATGGGAGCATAATCCGGTGGCTGCCTATGAGAAGGTTGAAGCGGACATCGGCTATCCATGCTTTGTTAAGCCGGCAAACTTAGGTTCAAGTGTAGGGATTAGCAAATGTACCAATCGTGAAGAGCTGGTTACTGCCTTTAAGGAGGCTTTCCAATTTGACAGAAAAATTATCATTGAACAGGGTGTAACTGCACGTGAGGTTGAATTAGGGGTCATAGGAAATGATCTGCCTGAATGCTCGGTGGCAGGGGAAATCATTCCGAAGGTAGAATTTTATGATTACAAGGCGAAATATGAGGATGGAAATACCGCATTGGTTATTCCTGCAGAGATAACAGAGGCTGAGTATAAGCTTCTTGAGGGATTAGCAAAAAGGGCGTATAAAGCATTGGATTGCTCTGGGTTAGTCCGTGCCGATTTCTTCCTAACGAAGGATGGAAAGGCCTATATTAATGAAGTGAATACGATGCCAGGCTTTACACCATTTAGCATGTTCCCACTTTTATGGAAGCATACAGGTGTGGACTATCCACAATTGATCGAGCGCCTTGTGCAGCTTGGAATTGAACGATATGATGAAAAACAAAGGATTAAATATACATTTTAATTTAGATAGCATGAAGTGCACGGCAAAATTCGCCGTGTGCTTCTTAAATAGGAGGTCCCTTGTGATTAAGAAAACGATTAAACAAATTGAAAGTATGATACGAATTTGTAATAATATCGAATCATTTGCGGATGTAGAGATTAACGGTGTAACCATTGACTCAAGAAAGATAAAAAAGGGTCATTTATTTGTTCCTTTGAAAGGGGAGCATGTTGATGGCCACCGTTATGTAGAGGCAGCTATAAAAGAAGGTGCTGCGGCTGCACTTTGGCAGAAGGATGTTCCAAACCCGCCAAAGGATCTCCCAATTCTTGTGGTAGAGGACACGCTCGTTGCTTTACAGGAATTGGCAAGAAGCTACCGTTCGGAACTGGATGTCAAAGTCGTTGGGATTACAGGGAGCAATGGAAAAACGACAACGAAGGATATGACGGCCAATCTTTTGGGTACTCGCTATAAAGTACAGAAAACGGAAGGGAATTATAACAACCATATCGGTTTGCCTCTTACCGTGTTAGCGCTCGAGAAGGATACGGAAATTGCCGTGCTGGAAATGGGAATGAGCAGCATGGGGGAAATCGAGTTTCTTACAAAGCTTGCCCGTCCACATGTGGTAGTGATTACGAATATTGGTGAAGCGCATCTTCAGGATTTAGGCTCGAGGGAAAGAATAGCTGAAGCGAAGCTTGAAATCATTAAGGGATTGGCTCAAAATGGACTCATTGTTTTCCACGGGGATGAACCGCTATTGCGTGAAAGAATTATGGAATATAGTGGGGATGCAAACAAGCAGACATTTGGACGGATGGAGTCGAATTCCTTATATCCAACCTACATAAAACAAACAGATGATGGCAGCTATTTTAATGTAAATGGACTAAGGACAGAATTTAAACTGCCTGTACTTGGTACTCACAATATCTTAAATGCTTTAGCTGCTATGCTCGTGGCTCATTATTTTGACATTCCTTATGATGAGATGAATCAAGGATTCGCTTCGTTGAAATTAACTGGTATGCGAATGGAGCTTGTGGAAGGTACGAATGGAGAAAAAATTATTAACGATGCCTATAATGCCAGCCCAACCAGCATGAAAGCGGCGATTGAACTGGTTACAAGCTTAAATGGTTATCAACATAAAATCCTTGTCTTAGGCGACATGCTTGAATTGGGACCGGAGGAGAAGGCCTTTCATGTTGCAGTAGGAAAGGATATTGATAGCGATAAGATTGATTATGTATTCACATTCGGCAGACTGGGAGAATTTATCGCTCAGGGAGCGAAGGAGGTTTTTCCAGAAGGACGAGTATTTTCCTACTTAGAAAAAGAAAAGCTTCTCGAGGAATTAAGAAAACATACAAATGAAGAAACACTTATCCTTGTAAAAGGCTCCCGTGGAATGCGACTGGAAGAAATCGTGCAAGGACTGCAACGCTAAGAATAAAAAAATGAAACCTTTAAAATAGGGTTTCATTTTTTTGTTAATCAACATACCCGCCTTATATGTGTATGTTCTCTAAGTTATTCGTACCGAATAAAACCCGTTCACATACCCATATAAGGCTGAAATCAACACAGGCAATAATAGAGCTTCGTACTATTTTAATGATATTGCGACAGCACAGATGTCATCAAAAATCTTAGAATCCTTTTTGCGCTCGGTGAGGAGTTTTTCTAGCAATGCATTATCATCATCCTGAGTATGGTCAGCAAAATCTTTTTTTACCTTGTCTATGCGATTCACCATGAGCGATTGTGGAATTTCGGTTAAACCATCTGTAAATAAAAGCAATCTGGCGGGATTCTTATAGTGAATCGTCTTCATCTCAATTTGTGGATTCTCAATTAGTCCTATTGGAATCATGCTCGATTCAAGGGTTTCTAATGTACCGTTCTGGAGTAAAAGTCCCGGTTGATGCCCTGCGTTTACATACTTTATCGTTTTCTTCATGGTATCAATGGTTAATATAATGGCAGTGAAATAGGACGTCACATATTTGTGATCTGTGAACTTTTCAAACATTGCTAGCATATGTTCATTCAACTCATGGGCAATTCTGATCGGCTCCTTAACACGTTTCAAGAGACCGGGGAATAATGAGCGCATGGCCATACTAACTAACGCTGCATGGACTCCATGCCCGCTTACGTCTATTAAAATGAAGCCATATTCATGTGGGGAAATTTTTTTCCAAAAGTAAAGGTCCCCTGATAGCTGAGCAGAAGGCTCATAGACCGCACTAAAATTAATATGGGGCTCTGAAAATTGTCTTGGCAGGACAAGCTGTTGAATTTTCTTTGCAAACTCTAGTTCCTCAGTGATGTGATGGAGTGCACTTTCTAGTTGTCTTTCCTTATCGACTCTCTTAACGATTTCGTTCTGATACTTAACGAGCAGATTTACCCGCAACAAGAGCTCCATATCCGTTGGTTCAGTAACGATATCAATTAAAAGATCATCCTCCAAGAAAGGATGCTCTGAAGAGAAGCTCTCTTTGTCTATAATGGCAAGGAATGGGATTTGATGCTTACGGCAGAAGTTTTTAATCAATTCCATTGTTGAATCATTGTAATATCCTTGGTAAACAATAATTGAATTTGGTTTGATTCGTAAATAACCTGATTCGACTACGAGACTATTCAAATTTACGTTGTAAACATCATCAAACTGTCTCTTCAGGATGGTCTTTAATTCCTTTGCATTATCTAACCTTGATTCAACAATGTAAATAGCCATTCCTTGTTCTCCTTAGACAAATGTTCTAATTTTATTCATTCTACCATAGGGAATTTAAATCGTTGTTTAAAAACAGGTTTGTACATAAAACTTTCATAAAATTGTTATAAATTCTAAATTACTCTATTTTTCTATCGTATATACTGACTCTATATAGGTAAAAAGTTGTGCTTATAGTAAGGAGGACGCGTATGAGTGGATGTCCGTTTAAATCTATTCTAGGGAATCAAAAAGGAGCATTCCGATTATTCCGCAAAGAAGATAATCATCATTTAGCTAACACAAAAATTGAAAACAACTCATATCAACCAAAAAACCAGGAATTTCAAAAGCTCTTGCATAATAATGTAGGAAATCAAATTAGATTCGTCGGTCTTTCTGAAGAGGATATTATGAATCTAGCAGAAATCCGTCCCATTATGGAAAGGAACGCCGCACAGATTGTGGATGCCTTCTACGGGAAGCTTCAGGATATGCCGAACCTTCTAACCATTATCAACAAACATTCAACTATTGAGAAATTAGGAAAAACACTTACTCAATATTTGTTGGATATGGTTTCTGGACGAATTGATGAGAATTATGTCATTCGCAGAAAGGTCATTGGGAATGTCCATAATCGAATCGGACTTTTCCCAGAATGGTATATCGGGGCATATACCCTAATTCAGAACGAGATGCTTCATGTATTAACAAGAGAATTAGATACTTGGGAAGAGGTTATGAAGTACTATATCTCCTTCCAGCGTCTATGTTCCTTCGATATGCAAATTGGAATTGAAACGTATATTGAATCCTACACTTCATCTATGATGAAGCTTAATGAAATCGAAGAGCTTCAAAGCCGGTTAAATGATTCTGCCTCTACTTTAGCGGCTAGTGCAGAAGAAACAACTTCCTCTATTGCCGATAAAGAGGGTTTGGTTGAGCAGATGCTTTCAGAAGTGGAATCGATTACACAGTTATCTAAAGATATGATTGCTACGGTTGATGATGGAAAGCAAGATGTATCAGAGGCGTTAACCAAGGTAGACAAGGTAGTAGACTTAATAGCCAATACAAAAATATTAACCCAAGAATTAAGTGATAGCTCTACCCAGATCGGACAGGTTGTTAAGACGATTCGTGGCATTTCAAATCAAACAAATATCCTATCCTTGAATGCCGCAATAGAAGCTGCTCGTGCAGGTGAACATGGGAAGGGATTCTCGATCGTTGCCCAGGAGGTAAGAAAACTGGCACATCAAACAGAGCAAGCGCTCGACCATATTCAAGGGCAAATCAGCACGGTCCAGGAGACGATTGAAAAATTCGAGAATAGCTTCAAACATATTGTAGATGAAACAAGTCTATTTAGAGAAACGAATCGAAATATCATCCAAATTTTAGAGGCTTCTGTCGAAAATGTGAAGTCCAATGATAGCCGTATTCATAATTTTAGTGGGTTCATTTTTGAGTTCAAAAAAACATTTGAGGAAATCTCTGATGCTTCCCATCAAATTGCTGAAATGGCCGAACAACTCAGTTATCTGAATAATGAATTGACAGATAAATTTAGAAACTAGGCCCTTTTTAAATTCCAAACCGAAAAACAGTAAACATTTTTCTATTGAAATGGGGTATGGGGATGAAAGAAGTTCGATTGAAGTTTGAGAACTGTGAGTTTGCAAATCTAGATGAAATGGCAGCAACACTTCTTAATGAAGCCAATGAACGAATTGTCCTGATTGATTTAGGAGAGATTGAAAACACCAGAGAAGAAAGAAATTATGTGAAATTTCGCCTCATGCATTTAGAGAGGTCTTTTCGAGGCGAAATCTATGAGGGATATCGTTCTATCTATAATTCGTTATGGAGTCAACTATATCGATTAGAGCATCAGGGGAATGATTCCAACCCATATTTAAAAAATTTATTGGAAAGGCTGCGTTCTGCGGTTTTCTGAAAATGATCATTTGTCATATTGATCGGTTATTACGAAATAGCATTTCATCTACTGTTGATCAAATTTTGAATCAGATTGCCTATTGCTCTTGTCCATATGAAAATAGTTCCGAATGCATTATTTATAATATTAAGCTGGCCTTATGGGAAGTATTTACAAACTTTTTGTGTCACGGTTCCGACTCGTCCTGTAGCGATATTCGTGTAGCAATTGACGAATCTGATTCAGAGATTCTCATTCAAGTGACTTCAATCGGAAATGAATTCGAATGGGAGGATTACCTAGATAATGAATGTCCAAATGTTCATGAAGTAAGGGGCAGGGGGCTATATATTCTTCAACAGATTTGCCACCATTTTTCATATGAACAAAATGGACAAGTAGCTAAGATGATTTTCAAGAAATAGGAAACCTACAGAAAGGAGGGGTAATATGCTTATAAATTTTATGAATTCAGGAGATGTTCTCGAGGCTTCATTTATGAACGATATTCATTTTGAAACATCCCGACAATTAGAAGAAGAATTATCCAACTTCAGTCCAGCAAAGGAATATAACAAAATTGTTATTGACTTTTCAAATGTTCGCTTTGTTGACAGTTCTGGTATCAGCTTGCTTTTGAAATGGATTTACCCGATGTCTAGTCATGCCAAGGTCGAATTGGTTCATGTGAGCGAGCCCGTTCAAAATATCTTTAAAATATGTAAACTAGATCAGTTTGCCCAAATTAGCTCCTAAAAATCTTGTATTCCTTGCAAGATTTTTTTTGTATCATTGGAATTGTTTGCTGAATAATGTGTAAAATAATAGGCGTATACCTAGCTGAAAAAATCTCGTAAAGACTTTGGGATTCGAGTCTAAAAGAGGTGATGATTGGCTTGATTGGTTGCTTGTGTATTCATGGATTTACAGGAAATCCTTCGGAGATAGAGCCTTTGGTTCACTTTTTGCAAAAGCACACGAATTGGAAGATCAAGGTGCCAACCCTGCCAGGACATGGGGAATCGCTTTCTTTAAAAGGAATTAGCTATAATCAATGGATTGAGCATGCTGAAGAGGAGCTTGAGAACCTACTTGATACTTGTGAGACAGTCTTTGTTGTAGGATTCTCCATGGGAGGATTAATTGCAAGCTATTTGGCGGTCCATTATCCGATAAAGAAGCTTATTTTGCTCAGCGCAGCTGCATTCTATGTTCATCCAAAGCAATTGACCATCGATATCATTGAAATGGTAAAGGATTCCTTTAAGGGGAAACTAAAGGAAAACGAACTGTTTATAAGATATAGGAGAAAAATGAAGGAAACCCCAGTTGCTGCAGCCCTACAATTTCGAAAGCTAGTGGCAAGCATTAAACCATTGCTAGGTAGAGTGACGATTCCAACGATGATCGCCCAAGGAGAAATTGATGGAGTGGTACCGCCTAGAAGTGCTTTGTATTTGTATGAAAAGATCGCTGCTCCGCAGAAAAGGCTGATTTTTTTAAAGGAATCAAAGCATCTAATTTGCCATAGTAATGAAAGGGAAAGGCTGTTTCATGAAATTGTAGATTTCTTAAAGTGAGCTTAGCTAGAGATACTTCTGTTGATGAAGGTGGCTAGGTATTCCGATAGTGAATTGAGTTCTATTGTAGAAAATAAAAAAATATGATTTGTCGCTCCCCCTTCATTGCATTTACTACTTTAAAGTGTTAGAATTGGTTGAAAGTGTCAACGAGAATTTAATTTCGGACATACTCCAATCGGGGAATGTCTTTTTTCACTTTTAGCAAAGGCTCTTTTCTCAAACATTGTTACTTTTGGATAAAAATAAAGGGATAACCAATGATTTTTTCAGCTTATCTATTGATACAACGGAGAAAAGAGCTGGTTATTCTATGCGTATCGCACGCCCAATATGAACGGAATGGCTGGCACTAGAGCCATTCCAATATATCAATCCGAACGAAAACAGCCTAAGCAGTCTCATTACTTGTTTAGAATATAATTTTTACAATAAAGAAGGAGAATGAAAACATTGACGAAGTTTGAAGATTTAGGTATTAGCCCCGCCACGATGAAATCCCTGAAAAGAATGGGATTCGAGGAGGCTACCCCAGTACAAGCGGAAACGATTCCACTAAGCTTGCAAAATAAGGACCTTATTGGGCAAGCTCAAACAGGTACTGGAAAAACAGCAGCATTCGGTATTCCTTTAGTTGATAAAATTGATACGGAATCCAATGTAATCCAAGGAATTGTTATTGCCCCAACCCGCGAATTAGCTGTTCAAGTTTCCGAGGAGCTCTACAAAATTGGCTATGGTAAAAGAGCGAGGGTTCTTGCGATTTACGGAGGTCAGGACATCAATCGCCAAATTAGAGCCTTAAAGAATCACCCACAAATTATTGTAGGTACCCCAGGACGTATTCTTGACCATATTAACCGTAGAACGATTCGCTTAGAAAATATTCACACTGTTATTCTGGATGAAGCCGATGAAATGCTTAACATGGGCTTTATTGAAGATATTGAGACGATTCTCTCTAAAACGCCAGAGGAGCGTCAAACCCTATTATTCTCAGCAACGATGCCAGCTCCAATCCAAAGAATGGCTGAAAAATTCATGAAGGACCCACAGATTGTTCGTGTGAAGACAAAGGAAATGACGGTTCCATTAATCGAACAATATTATATTGAGGTTCAGGAAAAGAGCAAATTTGATATCTTGACAAGACTCCTTGATATTCAAACGCCAGAGTTAGCCATTGTGTTTGGGCGGACAAAAAGAAGAGTGGATGAGCTCTCAGAGGCTCTTAACTTACGAGGCTATATGGCTGAAGGAATTCATGGAGATTTAAGTCAGGCCAAACGTCTACAGGTACTGCGCAAGTTCAAGGAAGGCTCCATCGATGTGTTAGTTGCTACGGATGTGGCCGCACGTGGATTGGATATTAGCGGAGTTACGCATGTTTATAACTTTGATATCCCTCAGGATCCAGAGAGCTATGTTCACCGTATCGGACGTACAGGCCGTGCTGGGAAAGAGGGAGTGGCGATGACGTTCATCACTCCAAGAGAAAAATCCTATCTTGCAGTTGTAGAAAAAACGACAAAGAGAAAAATGGATCGCATGAAGCCGCCAACTCTTGATGAAGCTTTGGAAGGACAGCAAAAAGCTGTACTCGAGAAAATTCTTCAATCAATCGAAACAAACAATCTTCAATTTTATAAGCAAGCTGCAGAAGAATTGCTCGAACAGCAGGATGCGACTACGGTTGTTGCGGCTGTGCTTAAAATGTTAACGAAAGAGCCGGATACAACACCAGTTAAGCTAACAGAAGAAAAGCCACTGCCTTCGAAGCGTGACAAACGACCACAGGACCGCAGAGGAAAATTCGAGTCCCGTGATCGTAAAAGAGCTCCGTACAACAAAAGACAAGGGCAAGGCCAGGGACAAGGCGGTAAGCGACATACGAACAGCAAGCCAAGATCAAATAGCTACAAATAAGTTGTAAAAGAGCACAGTGATGTGCTCTTTTTTGCTGAATTGAAACCTATTCTTAGGTTTTTGCGTAAAAGAAGTATGGAATTTTTGCTTCAAGAAGGAGGAGCCTATGTTATTTGAACCACAGAAAAGGATTTCAGAACGTGCCTTGCCTGTTTGGAGAATTACAGGTGGCATTTACAGTTTGATTGCGTTAATTATTTGTGGAGGTGCCATTGCACTAACCATTATTTTGGAGTGGCCCGTATGGATTATTGCAGCTGCCATCATCTTATTGATTCTCGATATCTATTTTTTTGTCTATTTATTCCCGCTTCTAAAATGGAAACGCTGGCGCTACGAGGTTAGAGATCAGGAAATTGAATTGCAGCATGGTATTTTTATCGTAAAGCGGACCTTGGTTCCAATGATTCGGGTACAGCATGTGGATACGAAGCAGGGGCCGATCTTGAGAAAATACGACCTCGCAACGGTGGCGGTTTCGACGGCAGCGACGGTTCATGAAATCCCTGCACTAGAGCTAGGGGAGGCAGAGGAGCTAAGGGTGTTCATATCAAGGTTAGCAAGGGTGGCTGATGAGGATGTCTGAACCGAAACGACTTCATCCAATCACAGCGGTCCTCAACGGATTAAAGACGCTGAAAGAGCTCATTATTCCATTTTTCGCATTCGTTGTATTCGGAAGCAAAGGAATAGGTACGATTCTTATCCCTATTATTGGAGGAGCGGTCATCCTTATTCTAATTTTAGCTTCTGGAATCGTGTCATGGCTTCGTTACACATACAGATTGGAAGAAGGAGAGCTTAGAATTGAATACGGTCTATTCGTCAGGAAAAAACGCTATATCCCCTTTGAGCGAATTCAAAGCCTTGATTTTTCGGAAGGGATATTCCATCGTCCATTTGGATTGGTCAAGGTAAAGATTGAAACAGCGGGTTCTAGTGGAGCTGACGCTGAAGCCGTTTTAACGGCAATTTCAAAGGTGGAGGCTGCCGCCATTCAGGATGTCCTTCAAAATGCAAAAAATAATCGCTCGGAAGATGTACTGTCGCAAGAAGTGAAGGAGGAAATTTTATATAAAATTTCAGCGAAAGAACTTCTCTTATTGGCATCGACATCCGGTGGTGTCGGAGTGGTTATTTCAGCCGTTGTTGCATTCCTATCTCAATTTGATGACATCATCCCCTATGAAACCGTCTTTCATCAGCTGGAGGATTTAGTTGCAAATGGCGTGATTTTTATAAGTATCCTTGTTTTTATCGGCTTTGTGCTTGCTTGGATCATTGCAGTCATTGGGATGATGCTGAAGTATGCTGATTTTACATTGAAGAAGGTTGATAATGATCTAATTATCACTAGGGGATTATTAGAAAAAAAGCAGCTGACGATTCCGTTGAATCGAATCCAAGGTATCCGGATTAGTGAAAACCTATTGCGTCAGCCATTAGGCTATGCAAGCGTCTATATTGAAAGTGCTGGAGGCTCAGCGCAAAACGCTGAAAGTGCAGCGGTAAACATCCTTCCGTTTATCAAAAGGGATAAGGTACGGGGTATTATTGAAGGGAATATCGACGGATATACCTTATCTGACGAGATGATTTCCGCTCCAAAACGTTCTTTAAGAAGATATGTATTTAGAGGCTGGTTCTTAGTTGTTCCAATCAGCGTTCTTTTAATCATTTTCTTGAGACCTTGGGGTTTTCTGTCCTTATTATTATTGCCGCTCTCAGCGGGTTGGTCTTATTTAAAGTTCAAGGCGGCGGGTTGGAATCAAACTGGAAATCAATTAACCCTATCCTATCGGAATGTTGTTAAGCATACGGTTTATATGCAGAAGAATAAGATCCAATCCCTGGCGATGAAGAAAAGCTTTTTTCAGAGCAAGAAGGAGCTGGCTTCGGTCGAGGCCAAGGTCATGTCTGGGATGGGAGGAGCAGGTGGGGCAGTTGTTGATTTAGAGGAAAAGGATGTTCGTACCATGTACGAATGGTATTCAAGGGAAGAAAAAGCGCTGTGACTCAGCGCTTTTTCTTAATATTGTCGGCCTTTTCCAATGAGCATACTGCCGAGGACGAATCCTGAAATTAACCCGAAGAGATGGGCGGTCACATTAATATTTGGCTGGAGAAAGGTCATTAAGACGCCGATGATGGCAATGGTTAAGATCACTTGAGTATTTTCACTTGACATTAAATCCTTTCTTAGCAGCACAATGGCAAGATACACGCCAAATAAACCAAATATGGCCCCGCTCGAGCCAACATGGGTATAGGTTAATGGTTTCAGCAATAATGTAGCGACATTTGCGAGAATCCCTGTCGCTAAATATAGAAGGATAAAGCGCGATTTCCCAAGCATCCGTTCAAGAGCAGGACCAAACAGGACGAGTGAGAAGCTATTAAATAATACATGTGCAAGCCCGCTATGAATGAAGATTGGAGTGACAAGACGCCAATATTCCCCTTGAACGATATATAAGTTCACACCCATTAAGGTTTCAAACAGCCATGCAGAAGGGAAGGCTGGTATTACGGTTAGCAAATATAATAGGATATGGATAAGGACAATGAAGGAAACAACAGGATAGTAGCGGATAAATTCTTTAAAGCTTTCCGTTCGTACAAACAAATGAAAACCTCCTCGTACTTCTTTAAGTTCATTATAACTATTATGCTTGTCTGTTGAGAAAAATGTAAGGGAGAACGGTTATGATTACTGGCATCGGTATTGATATTGTAGAATTGAAAAGAATTGAAAGCATCGTGGAACGACAAAAAAGGTTCGCAGAAAGAATTTTAACCGAAAATGAAAAACAAACCTTTGAAGGTTTATCTGGAAAGAGAAAAATTGAATTTCTTGCAGGAAGGTTTGCCGCAAAGGAAGCTTTCTCAAAAGCAAATGGTACGGGCATCGGCAAGGAGTTATCCTTTTTAGATATTGAAATTGTTGTTGATGAAAAGGGGAAACCGTATATAAGTAAGCCGTTAGAAAAGCTTGTTCATTTATCCATTTCTCATAGTACAGATTATGCGGTTGCGCAGGTCATCATCGAAGAGAGTTCACACAACGGTTCATGATTAAGGCGAATCGAAAAAATTTAACAGTCTTTCCATAAGGCTCGTCATAATCCCAATGGTTGTCTCATATATTCATAGTGCGATAGGGGAGACAAGACTAGGCGGCGGGAACATTGAGAATCTAAGCCAATGTCTAAATACTGTCTACTCCCTCCATTGATACTGAAGCTAGAACAAGCACAAATGAGACGAAGGGGTTGAAAGAATGAAGAAATGGATTGTACTGCTTCTCGCCGGGTTAATGGTAGTTTTTGCATTGTCCGCCTGTGGGTCGAAGTCACAGGAAGATGTCGTGAAGGATTTGAACAAAAAGCTGGAGGATTTGAAGGGTTATAAGGTAAAGGCGAAGATGACCCTGCAAATGGGCACGGATCCACAAACCTATGATGTGGAAATCTGGCATAAGGAACCAACCTACTATCGCGTTGATTTAAAAAATGCCCAAAAGGATCAAAGCCAAATGATTCTTCGCAATGGTGAGGGAGTTTTTGTTCTTACACCTGCGCTAAATAAGAGCTTCCGATTCCAAAGTGATTGGCCAGAAAATAGCAGCCAAGCCTATCTATATGAGTCGCTTATAAGGGACATTATTGAGGATAAAGAAGCAAAGTTTACAGCAACAAAGGAGCATTATGTGTTTGAAACAAAAACGCGCTATCAAAATAATAAAATGCTGCCATTGCAAGAGATCAAGCTCAATCGGAAGGATCTTACACCCATCAGTGTGAAGGTCATGGATTCTGATCGTAAATCACTCGTGACTGTTGAATTTTCTGCAACTAATTTTAATGCTACCTTTGACAAAAAGGACTTTGATATGGCGAAAAATATGACGGGTGCACAGCTAGAGGTGCCTGTGATGGGGGATTTAGAGGACGAGGAGTTTACAGTGAAATACCCAACGGCTGAAATTCCAGAGGTGGAGCTGATTGAAGAGAAGCCGATGAATACGGAAAATGGCAAACGTGTCATCCTAACCTATGGTGGTGGCGAAAAATCGTTTACTCTTATTCAGGAAAAAGCGGTTGTTGTTCCGACGACGATGGTTGCAACAACGGTCAGCGGCGAACCGGTTGATCTAGGCTTCACGATCGGGGCTCTTTCTTCTAATACACTCACTTGGACCCACCAGGGAGTCGATTATACACTAGCTTCCAAAGACTTGACAGAGGAAGAAATGTTGATGCTTGCCCGTTCTGTCGAGGTACAAGGTGAGATGGGAAAATAAAGAATGATGAGGCTCTTCCAAACGGAAGAGTCTTTTTTGTATTGGTTAGGCCTGTTTACCTTTCCGATTTGACAATCCCTCTCTAGAGTTTGATAATTTTATTTAGAAATGTCCGGAATTTAGGGGGAAGTGGAATTGGATGATGAATGAAGAACAGTTTTATCGGGATACATGGGTGGAAGTGAATCTTGATCATATAAGGGACAATGTGGCTCAAATGAAATCACTTTTACCGGGGGATGTTGAAATGATGGCCGTTGTAAAGGCCAATGCCTATGGTCATGGGGATGTTCAGGTGGCAAAGACAGCCCTCGAAGCGGGAGCCTCTTCCTTAGCTGTAGCCTTTTTGGATGAGGCACTTGCACTAAGGCAAAAAGGGATTGATGCACCGATCCTCGTGCTTGGTGCGACAAATCCCTCTTACGTCCAAATAGCAGCCGAGCATCAAATTACGCTAACGATTTTTCAAGAGGATTGGGTCCGAGAAGCAAAAGAGGTCCTCGGTAAGGACGCAACGGTATCTGTACATCTTAAATTAGACACGGGAATGGGCAGGATTGGAATTCGAGACAAGGAAACATTGCTTAAGATTGAAGGGCTTCTAGGGGAAGATCCGAGGTTTCAGCTAGATGGAGTGTTTACTCATTTTGCAACAGCCGATAGTGGCGATTTAAGCTACTTCCAAGAACAGTTAAGCAAGTTCAAAAGCATGATAAGCGCCCTTAAGACAAAGCCAAGGATGATTCACGCAAGCAATAGCGCAGCTTCCTTAAGAGAACCTGCAGCTTTTTTTAATGGGATTCGATTTGGAATTGCGATGTATGGGCTGTCCCCTTCCGTCGAAATGAAAGAAGCGCTACCCTTTTCATTGAAAGAGGCCTTTTCATTAAGAACAAAGCTTATTCACGTGAAGAAGCTCTTGCCCGGGGAAACGGTGAGCTATGGAGCTACGTATGAAGCGCAGGAGGAAGAATGGATCGGCACGCTTCCAATCGGCTATGCCGATGGGTGGATTCGCAAACTCCAAGGGAATGTTGTTCTAGTTAATGGTATGAGAGTGCCAATTGTGGGTAGAATATGCATGGATCAGTGTATGATTAAACTTCCATGTGAGCTTACTGTTGGAACTGTTGTTACTTTAATTGGACAGGATCAGAATGATGCGATAGCGATCGATGAGGTTGCATCGTGGCTCGATACCATCAACTACGAAATTCCATGCTTGATTTCGAGTCGGGTTCCGAGGATTTATGTAAAGGCCGGGAAAAAAATGGCCGTTAGCAATCCAATACTCAAGCTTTTGGACAAGAAAAAAGCATAAAAAAAAGTTATTGTGATGATCATGCATAAAAGGGTGTTTTCTTGGCTGATAATACAGTAGAATTGATAAATTGCCTTTGCATCTAGACGGATTGATGGTATTATTAAATATGGTATAGATTAAGTGATACAACTTTCTCATGCAATGATAACTAGAGAAACCGGAACTTTTGCGGACAGTAAGTACGGTCAAAAATGGTGTGTAGTGATGGTGGAGGTGTATGTTTGTGTCTGAGTCCAGCGCAACAACAGAAATTTTGGTTAGTTTACCTGAGCACTTATTAACTGAATTAGATGGTTATGTCAAACAAGAGAATGTAAACAGAAATGAATTCATTTATCAGGCAACAAAAATGTATTTGCGCGAACGGAAAAAGAGACAAATTCGTGAATCCATGAGACGTGGCTACATGGAAATGGCGAAAATAAACTTATCTATTGCTTCTGAAAGCTTCCATGCAGAATATGAGGCAGAACACACAGTTGAACGTCTTGTAAGCGGGGGATAATCCTTTGATTGTCAAACGTGGAGACGTATATTTTGCAGACCTGTCCCCAGTTGTTGGCTCAGAACAAGGCGGTGTCCGTCCAGTACTTGTGATTCAGAACGACATTGGGAATCGGTTTAGTCCCACAGTCATTATTGCCGCAATAACTGCACAAATTCAAAAAGCAAAACTGCCTACACATGTTGAAATTGATGCGAAGCGATATGGTTTCGAGAGAGACTCGGTCATCCTGTTGGAACAGATACGAACAATCGATAAACAACGCTTAACCGATAAGATTACTCATCTCGATGAAGAAATGATGGAAAAAGTGGACGAAGCATTACAAATCAGCTTAGGTCTCATAGAATTTTAATCCCAAACGCTCCTTATTCAAAGGGCGTTTTTTATTTGTTTTATCAGTATAAACATTTCTTTCTAAAATATGAGTGCAAAAGCCGAATACTGAATATAAGGCGATTTCCCCTAGGGCGAGTTGAATACTCGTCTTTTTTTGTACTCTATTTTTGCCAAGGTTTGAATAGAATGGGAAGAGGGTAAATAGAAAAGTCGGTAAGTTGTGAATATTTTGTATTATCATCAAAGGGCTGTTATCATAAATAGAAAGTTGGTTTACATTTTATTATTTGGATGGGAGAGGATGAAATGAATCGGGTTATCATCCATTATATTCAAGAACAAAAGGAGCATATCCTCAAGCAATGGGTCGAAAAAATGAAGGAAAAATCAGATGATCGTGTTCTGAGAGTGGTCTCCAACCATGTGTTTGTGGGGACTAGCAGAGAATTTGTAGAAATGGTGATCTCTAATCTGAATGAAACAAATGATGAATATAGCGAAAGGCTCCATGATTTTGCGGAAAAAGTGGTGAAGCTTGGTTGGCCATTAAGCTTTGTTACCGAGGGAATCCGGGTGTTTTCCTCGATTGTCTTTGAGGGAATAAAAGCGGATCGGCTAGTTAGTGAAGAGGATGAAATGAAGGTTTTCTATGGCCTGGATAAGTGGACAACTCCGATGACCAATGAAATTGTCCATATTTATTCAACCACTTGGGAACGAACGGTTTCTCTGCAAAAAATTGCGTTACAGGAGCTTTCAGCCCCGTTAATCCCTGTCTTTGACGGCATTTCTGTTATGCCTCTGATCGGGGCGATCGATACGGAAAGAGCCAAACAAATCATGGAAAACCTTCTCAACGGGGTAGTCAAGCATCGTTCAGAAGTCGTTTTAATTGATATTACTGGTGTTCCGGTAGTCGATACAATGGTTGCTCACCATATTATTCAAGCTGCTGAAGCAGTGAGACTTGTTGGCGCAAAATGCATGCTTGTAGGAATTCGTCCGGAAATTGCACAAACAATCGTGAATCTGGGAATCAGTTTGAATCAGATTACGACTAAGAATACATTGAAAAAAAGGATGGAAGCAGCGTTGGAGCAGACGAACAAGAAAATTGTACAGGTGGGTGGAAAAAGTGAGGATTCCAATTCTTAAATTGTATGACTATTTATTGGTTTCCATTCAATGGGAACTAGATGATCAAACAGCTTTGCAATTTCAAGAGGATTTGCTACATAAGATTCATGAAACGAGCGCAAGCGGAGTTGTCATTGATATTACATCGATTGACTTCATCGATTCTTTTATCGCAAAGGTATTGGGCGATGTGATAAGCATGTCAAAGCTAATGGGAGCACAGGTGGTCATAACAGGGATACAGCCTGCCGTGGCGATTACTTTAATAGAGTTAGGAATAAGACTGGATGATGTTTTGACCTCCTTGGATTTAGAAAAGGGCCTGGAGAAATTACAACAGGAATTGGGGGAATAACTACATGAGTAACCAATCCTGCGTGAGAATCCAGACTGAATGGGACATCGTAGCCGCAAGACAATTGGGTCGCAATGTTGCCAAAGAGCTTGGATTTGGAATTGTGGATCAAGCGCGCATCACTACTGCCATTAGTGAGCTGGCAAGAAATATTTTCATTTATGCAGATAAAGGAAAGGTATGTATTGAGAAAATATATGAAAAAGGACATGCGGGATTACGTATTGTAGCAATAGACAATGGACCTGGAATTATGGATATACGGTTGGCTATGGAGGACGGATATTCTACCTCTGGTGGTCTTGGTGCGGGACTTCCGGGTGTAAAAAGGCTTATGGATGAATTTCAAATTGTTTCATCACCAGAAACCGGGACAGAAATCAATGCCATCAAATGGATACGGTAGGAGGGGTACTTATGCCTTTTCGTGATGTGATGGAAGCGAAATACCGAGATATTCTAACTAGATATATTAATGAGCAATCGGAGTCAACCCTTTATCTCGGGCAAAAATTCAGCAGAAAATCCATAGAAAATCAGATTACTCCTGAAGAAATTATCAGTCTTCATAAAATGCTTTTGCAGAAGATGTATCCCGACATGCCAGATTATGTCGTCCATTCGTTTGACATCCTACTTGAAATTATGCTCGGTTACGGCTTTGCCTATCGCGAGCATCAAAGCCTAAGGGATCAGCAAAAAGAGCTTCGCTCGGAAATGGAAATCGCCGCCAACGTTCAGCAGGTTCTTCTTGAAACGGAAATACCCACTATTGAAGGGCTAGATATCGGGGCGATTAGTGTACCTGCCAGACATATGAACGGGGATTACTATAATTTTGTCCAGGATGACAACAAAAGCATTAGCATTGCGATTGCAGATGTGATTGGGAAGGGAATTCCAGCGGCCCTCTGTATGTCCATGATAAAGTACGCGATGGATAGCTTGCCTGAGCATCGAAATGAACCGAGCATTTTATTGGAAAATCTAAATCGTGTAGTAGAACAGAATGTGGACCCGAGCATGTTTGTGACGATGTTTTATGGAATGTACAATTTTGAACATCATATTTTTTCCTATGCCTCGGCAGGACATGAGCCGGGATTTTATTATGATGGGAGCAAGAAAGAGTTTGAAGAAATCAAGGCAAAGGGACTGTTGCTTGGTATCGAAAAAAAAACCAAATATCCACAATATGAAAAAATGGTCCATCCTGGTGATATGATTATCCTTTTATCTGATGGAGTTACGGAATGCAAGACGGCTGACGGGTTTATTGAAAAGGAATTTATTCTTTCTAATATTCGGAAATACATTCATTTGTCTGCACAAGAAATTGTGAACCATATTTTTAAGGATGTTGAGAAGCTGCAGAATTTTCGATTAAGAGACGACTTTACCTTGATTATTTTAAAAAGGAGTGTTTAATCCTCCATGCAGAGGGTAATGGAAAAGAAGATTGTTAGGGGGAGAGGGATTAAGGATGAATATCGAGATAGAGGTACTAGAGCATAACAACTCAGTAGAGGTAAATGTGTGTGGTGAAATAGATGCTTATACCGCCCCAAAGCTCAGGGATGCCCTCTATCCGTTCTCAACAAAAGAGAAAATGAAGATAATCGTCAATCTTAAAGATGTCGTTTATATGGACAGTACGGGGCTGGGGGTATTGGTTGGGATTTTTAAGAATATCCGTTCCAATCAGGGCGAACTTCAAATCATTGGATTAACAGGACGCCTCAAAAGACTTTTCGAGATAACAGGATTAGCAGATATCATGAATATTAATAGTCGGATTGAGGGTGAAGCGGAATGAGTCAGCCATTTGATTACATCGAGATAAAAATTCCTGCGAAACCTGAATATGTTGGAGTGGTGAGATTAACGTCATCTGGCATAGCAGGGAGAATGGGATTTTCCTACGATGATATTGAGGATTTGAAAATCGCGATTAGTGAGGCCTGCACAAATGCTGTTCAGCATGCCTATAAATCAACCAATATTGGTGAGGTCGTGATTGGCTTTGCACTTTTCAAAGATCGGCTTGAGGTGATGGTGGCTGATCATGGGGAGAGTTTCAATTTTCAAGAGCTAAAGAGCCAGCTTGGTCCTTATGACCAAGAGGGTGTCTCCGTTGAAATCATGCGTGAGGGAGGATTAGGGCTGTATTTGATTGAGTCCTTGATGGATGAAGTAAGAATTCAGCATAAGGAAGGTGTTACGGTCTATATGACGAAATACCTGGAGGGAGAGAAGGTGGAGCTTGATGCAGAGACCGTCTCAACCTAATTCCCTCACTAAAGAGGAGATTGAAGAATACATCAAATACTTTCAGGAGCATCAGGATGAAGAGGCGCAGACATTATTGGTTCTCCATTATAAAGCTCTTATTGATCATATTGCCAGGAAGTACTCAAAGGGTAGATCCTACCATGAGGACATCGTTCAGGTTGGCATTATTGGATTACTGGGGGCGATAAGGCGGTATGATGCTTCGATCGGAAAGAGCTTTGAGGCGTTTCTAGTCCCCACGATCGTGGGAGAGATCAAAAGATTTATGAGAGATAAGACATGGAGTGTCCATGTTCCTAGAAGAATAAAAGAGCTAAGCCCCAAAATTAATAAGACGGTAGAGGAATTAACGACGGTTTTTCACCACTCGCCCAAAATTCACGAAATCGCCGAGGCCTTGAAGATCTCAGAGGAAGACGTGCTTGAGGCGATGGAGATGGGAAAGAGCTATTCTGCCTTGTCGGTTGATCACCCTTTAGAGGTCGATTCAGATGGCGGCACAGTGACGTTACTCGACATTGTGGGCAATGTGGATGATGGGTATGAGAAGGTCAATCAGCGGCTAGTACTTGAAAGGGTTCTGCATGTGTTAACAAAACGAGAAAAAGCAATCATTCAGTGCGCGTTTTTGGATAATCTGAGCCAAAAGGAGACAGGCGAAAAATTGGGGATATCACAAATGCACGTATCGCGCCTGCAGCGAAGGGCGATTAAAAAACTAAGAGAAGCCATTCTAAATGATGATAAAAGTACGGAGTGTCTATCATGAAACATTTTTGTAGTGAAGAAGTTGAAGTGCTTGCGCATCAACGAACAAAGGAAGGCAATGAGCAGTGCGGCGACGGGTACTACTATACCAGCACTGATGAGTATTTTTTTTGTATCCTCGCAGATGGCTTAGGCAGTGGATATAATGCTCATGATTCATCAACGGCCGTTATTTCAATCGCAAAAGAGTACCATCATGAAAATGTGGACTCGGTCATGAGAAGGTGTAATGAAGCACTTGCTCAAAAGAGAGGCGCAGCAGTTGCCATTCTGAAAGTATATTTTTTGAAAAAAGAATTTGTCTATAGCTGTGTTGGGAATATCCGCTTTTTCCTCTACTCCTCTTCCGGAAAACTGACCTACCCATTACCTGTAACAGGATATCTGTCTGGAAAGCCGCAGACTTTTCGTACGCAATGCTATCCTTATGAATCAGCTTCAAAATTCCTTCTATATTCAGATGGCTTTCATTTTAATGGCTTAAAAACCATCTTAAACGTAGAAAAACCCCTTCATTCCATCGCTGAAGATATTAAGGGAAGGCCCTCCTCCTCTTCAGACGACGCCACCTTCATCATCGGCAGCCTCTTATAACGGTACCAGGTACGCCCGGTGGACAAATGAGCGAAAGTGTCCACCTGGGGCGGACACTCCCCTTTGGAATGTGCAATTGAGAGTAGATGTCTGTTAAAATAATGAAGAGGATAAATTATTTGTCTGGAGGCTAGTCTTGTGGAGCAAACAATAGATAAGCAAGATCATTTTCTAAAGATTATTTCTACTGAACAATCCATTCCCTTGAAATCGGTTAAAAACGTGATTTCCTTATTGAATGATGGAAATACAGTTCCGTTTATTGCGCGTTACCGAAAGGAAGCAACAGGAGCTCTTGATGAGGTGCAAATTCGTGACATTATGGAGCGGTGGAATTATATCCAAAATCTCGAGCAACGAAAGGAAGAGGTTGTCCGTTTAATTGAAGAGCAGGGGAAACTAACCCCTGAACTCAAACAAGCTATCGAAGCCTCTATTAAGCTCCAGGAGGTAGAGGACCTCTATCGACCTTATAAGCAGAAGAGGAGAACAAAAGCGACTATTGCTAAGGAAAAAGGATTGGAACCATTAGCAGAGTGGATGATGTCTTTTCCGACTTCCGGCTCGCTAGAGGGGAAAGCCGAGGAGTTCTTATCAGAGGAGAAGGAGGTTTCCTCAGTAGAGGATGCCATCTCAGGGGCAAGGGATATTATTGCAGAGTGGGTTTCTGATGATGCAGATGGACGAAAGTGGATTAGGAGAGAAACCTTTAAAACAGGGGTAGTTGAATGTGCGGTAAAGGACGCAGAAAAAGACGAAAAAAATGTCTATGAAATGTACTATGAGTATTCAGAGCCTGTATCAAAGATTGTGCCCCATCGGATACTTGCGATTAATCGTGGGGAAAAAGAAGAGATCTTGAGAACTACCATTAAGCCTAATGTGGACTTAATGATCGATTATTTGAAGAAAAAGTGGATCAAGAATCCTGCATCTATAACGGCTTCCTCTGCTCTAGAAGCTATTGAGGACGGGTACAAAAGGTTAATTCAGCCTTCCATTGAAAGAGAGATTCGAAGCGAGTTAACAGAGAAAGCGGAGGAACAAGCAATCCATATTTTTTCGGAGAATCTAAGAAATCTATTACTTCAGCCTCCACTTAAAGGCAAGGTGGTTCTTGGTGTTGACCCTGCTTATCGGACAGGCTGTAAGCTTGCCGTTGTGGACGAAACAGGGAAGGTTCTGAAAATTGATGTAATCTATCCACATCCACCAAGTGCAAAGCCAAGGGAGGCCAAGCAAAAGGTGGATGCCATATTGAAGGAATATCAGGTAGAGGTTGTTGCGATTGGAAATGGGACAGCATCAAGGGAAACCGAGCAGTTTGTTGCGGATATTCTTAAAGAACAAGAGGCACCTATTTTTTATTTGATTGTCAACGAAGCGGGAGCGAGTGTCTATTCTGCATCCGATATTGCCCGTGAGGAGTTTCCTAATTTTCAGGTTGAGGAAAGAAGCGCCGTTTCTATTGCACGCAGACTCCAGGACCCACTGGCTGAGCTGGTAAAAATCGACCCGAAATCAGTTGGAGTCGGGCAATACCAGCATGATGTGTCTCAGAAAAAACTCAGTGAATCCTTAACCTTCGTCGTAGAAACAACGGTAAACCAGGTAGGAGTCAATGTGAATACAGCTTCCTCATCTCTACTACAGTATGTCGCAGGTCTTTCAAAGACGGTTGCAAATAATATTGTGAAAAAGCGCGAAGAGGAAGGGAAATTTGTTGAGCGAAATCAATTGAAGAAAATTCCTCGCCTTGGTGCCAAAACCTATGAGCAAGCAATCGGATTCTTAAGGGTAATTGATGGAAAGGAACCCTTAGATCGGACAGGCATTCACCCTGAAAGCTACTCCGAGGTTAAAAGGTTGTTAAAAAATCTAGGATTTACTGCGAAGGATCTCGGCACGGATGCACTGAAGGAGGCACTTTCAAAGATTCAAGTAAAAGAGATGGCAGCAGAATTAGAAATTGGAGAGCTAACCTTACATGATATTATCGAAGCCTTGATGAGTCCTGAACGGGATCCGCGTGATGATCTTCCGAGACCATTGCTCAAGAAAGATGTTTTGAAGTTAGAGGATCTAAAGCCTGGAATGGAATTGCAGGGTACGGTTAGAAATGTCGTCGATTTTGGTGCATTTGTAGATGTTGGGGTGAAGCAGGATGGCCTCGTTCATATTTCTAAGCTAAAAAAAGGTTACGTGAAGCATCCGATGGATGTCGTTTCGGTTGGCGACGTTGTGACCGTTTGGGTGGAATCTGTAGATATAAAGAAGGGAAGGGTGGCACTAACGATGCTCTCTCCTCAAGAGTAATGTAGAAACACTGCCTAATTGCAATTAAGAATGAATTTTGAAATTTGAATACTGTCTAGCTCCAGCGCCTATCGCCTATCAAACTTCAGGCCCCCTCCGCAACGATTGCGTCAACTAAGAATTGCTAACGCAATTCAAGTTTCCTTTATCGAAAGAACAGGTCCTTCCAGTTTGTACGGCGATGAACGAGGCGCTTGCGCTTTTCCTATGAGCAGTGTTTTTTTCTGTAAAAAAACCAGCATTGATTAAGCAGTTTAATTTGGTAGCGATTTTTCTCAAGAAAGGCTCTTTGCATCTGATTTTGAAACCAAGTAGGCATATTAATACCTCCAATTCAAGATATGAAAGGGTATATACAATGTATGCTATAATGGGTTGTCATGTTTACTAAATTAGAGGGGATTTCGTCATAATGGAAGATTATCAGCTTCAGGCGCTTGTAGAAAGATTGTCCATGGAGTATTTTCAAAAGCCGTTTAAGCATCGAGCTGTTTTTAATCATCGCTTACGTACGACAGGTGGGCGATATCTATTACAATCTCATGATATTGAAATCAATCGAAAATATTTAGAACAGCTGGGGGAAGAAGAACTCATTGGGATTATCAAGCATGAGCTTTGTCATTATCATTTGCATCTTGAAGGCAAAGGATATCAGCATCGTGATCAAGAATTTAAGGCTCTATTGAAAAAGGTGGGCGCCCCACGCTTTTGTAATATGCTGCCGGATAGACCTGCTACAAATCGAAGTCATAAGATACTTCGCTACCGATGCTCTAAATGCGGTCTTGTATTTAAAAGAAAAAGGGCTATTAATGTTACACGCTACGTGTGCGGAAAATGTCGTGGGAAATTAATTAAAATGGATAGTTGACTTTCAAAAAAAACGGTGTTATCTTATAAACCTCGGCTCAAAAAAACGAAGAACTGAATCGAAATTTTGTTCTTGACTTGAAGAATACATCTCATTATAATATGAAGAGTCGATAAGACAGTAACATTCAAAAGCAGATTATTCCGCGGTAGCTCAGTGGTAGAGCAACGAGCGAAACATCATGAATAGTCTACGAGTTGTACTCATCGAGATGCTACTTGAATGCTCTTTCTGAGATGAGGACAATCAAAGAAAGCCTAAGGCGTATAGCCAAATCTTAATATTCCGCGGTAGCTCAGTGGTAGAGCAATCGGCTGTTAACCGATCGGTCGTAGGTTCGAATCCTACCCGCGGAGCCATTAGGGGAAGTACTCAAGAGGCTGAAGAGGCGCCCCTGCTAAGGGTGTAGGTCGCGCGAGCGGCGCGAGGGTTCAAATCCCTCCTTCTCCGCCATTTCATTTCCTTTGCATGGCCCCTTGGTCAAGCGGTTAAGACACCGCCCTTTCACGGCGGTAACACGGGTTCGAATCCCGTAGGGGTCACCATTTTTATAGAGAAACATCATTTTCACTTATCTAGAAAAAACATTGGTCCGGTAGTTCAGTTGGTTAGAATGCCTGCCTGTCACGCAGGAGGTCGCGGGTTCGAGTCCCGTCCGGACCGCCATTTTCTATCATAAATGAAGTGTTATCAATGGGCTATAGCCAAGCGGTAAGGCAACGGACTTTGACTCCGTCATTCGTAGGTTCGAATCCTGCTAGCCCAGCCATTTCTTAGAGCCATTAGCTCAGTCGGTAGAGCATCTGACTTTTAATCAGAGGGTCGAAGGTTCGAGTCCTTCATGGCTCACCATGTTTTTTCGCTTTAGCGAAAACAACTATTAATATATGCGGGTGTGGCGGAATTGGCAGACGCACTAGACTTAGGATCTAGCGCCGCGAGGCGTGGGGGTTCGACTCCCTTCACCCGCACCAAGTATTTTCAGTTGAAAACAGCTAAGAAAAATGATATAATATTTTTTGTTGCTAATTTAAGCGGTCGTGGCGGAATGGCAGACGCGCTAGGTTGAGGGCCTAGTGGGGGCAACCCCGTGGAGGTTCAAGTCCTCTCGGCCGCACCAAAAAAAGTGTTGACAAAAGTTATTATTTTGATATAATAAATAGGTCGCTTCAAAAAGATTCGCGCCCGTAGCTCAATTGGATAGAGCGTTTGACTACGGATCAAAAGGTTAGGGGTTCGACTCCTCTCGGGCGCGCCATAAATTAATCGGGAAGTAGCTCAGCTTGGTAGAGCACTTGGTTTGGGACCAAGGGGTCGCAGGTTCGAATCCTGTCTTCCCGACCATGAAGGTCATAGAATGCGGGTGTAGTTTAATGGTAAAACCACAGCCACGAGCTACGCATCTATGAATATGCTGCGAGTTGCCTCGACACATCAATCATCATTGAATTGGCTTGTAGAGGAAGAGGCATGATAAGGCCAGAATACGTAAGCAAAAATGAATGAATTTACAATCATTATGCGGGTGTAGTTTAATGGTAAAACCACAGCCTTCCAAGCTGTTGTCGTGGGTTCGATTCCCATCACCCGCTCCAAGAATTTTCCACTTTCGTGGATAATCATTGTTCTTTGAAAACTAAACAAATCATACGTCAACGTTAATTCTAGTTGTTTTAAACAACAAATTTTTATGAGCTAATCAACTCTTTATTGGAGAGTTTGATCCTGGCTCAGGACGAACGCTGGCGGCGTGCCTAATACATGCAAGTCGAGCGATATCTTTGGGGGCTTGCCCCCGAAGATGTAGCGGCGGACGGGTGAGTAACACGTGGGCAACCTGCCTGTAAGACTGGGATAACTTCGGGAAACCGGAGCTAATACCGGATAACTCAAGAAACCACATGGTTTCTTGCTAAAAGATGGCTCCGGCTATCACTTACAGATGGGCCCGCGGCGCATTAGCTAGTTGGTGAGGTAATGGCTCACCAAGGCGACGATGCGTAGCCGACCTGAGAGGGTGATCGGCCACACTGGGACTGAGACACGGCCCAGACTCCTACGGGAGGCAGCAGTAGGGAATCTTCCGCA